>DATERO010000306.1:0-16652 GCA_035271465.1 Dysgonamonadaceae bacterium
GCGTTGCTCAACAAATAAGAGGAAAATGACATTTGAAAGGTGTTTAATTATGTTCGTTTCATCACCCCAATATGCGACCTGATGATCTATATGACAAATAAGCACATCGTTAAAATGTGAGAATTATCGTGCAAAGGTATCAGTTGTTGATTAGAAAATTAAAATCATCTTTTTCTGATAACTCAAAATTCTCTTTCCCATAATGGAATATGCGTGCATTACGTGAGCCAATGAATTTCAAGTTGTTGTTTTCTAATAGCAACATCGTTCCTTCACGCAATCCGGCAACATACATCTCTTGGTTGGCATAAACAAACTCTGTGATACGAACTTCACGAGTTTCTCCTCCGTGGGAATTATTATTGTCATCTAAATAGTGGGGGTTAATTTGAAACGGAATTAAACCTAAAGTAGCGAAGCTTTCAGGCTCAACTATGGGCATATCATTCGTAGTCCGTAATGAAGGACAAGCAATGTTTGATCCTGCACTCCATCCAATGTATGGTGTTCCCTCTTTTACCTTCTCTTTAATTGCTGCCATCAAGTTTTTCTCTTGGAGCATTTTTACCAATTGCCAAGTGTTTCCACCACCCACAATTATTGCCTCAGCACTCTTAATTGCTTCAACAGGGTTTGAGAAAGTATGTATACTTGTAACGCTATGACCAATCTCAGCAAAACGGCTATTTACTTTTTCTTCATATTCATCAAATGAAAAAGTAACTGCTGCATAGGGAATAAACAAACAATTAATAGATTTTTCGCCTAAAAAGTTTTTGATATTCTGTTTTGGGTAGTCCAAGTATGCTTCTCCTGGATTGGTTGAGTTGCTTATTAATAATAGTCGCATAGAGATATGGTTTTATAAATTATGAGTTAATTATGAAATACATCTTTAATATTAGTGTAGAGGTAGACAAAATGTTCTATTTTGACTTCTCTTTGTAAAGATCGGATTTATGCAAAAATAACCAATTAAGTGGGAACTACTTCTTTTTGAATTCAAAATAAGCTAATTTTGTTATCTAAATTAAATATGATGGATGATATAATTAAAGATATAAGAACAGATTTGCGATTAGCTATGAATGGCTTTACTTCTTCGAGCATGCGTAAGAAGGGGTTGGACTACAAAATGAACTTTGGAGTGGATGTTCCTAGACTGAAAGGTATAGCTGCAAAGTATGAAGCTAATGCTGATTTAGCAGAAAAAATGTGGGTGTTGGATGTGCGTGAAATGAAAATTTTATCCACTATGCTTTATCCAACAGAAGAATTTAGTGAAGCAGATGCTGATAGATGGGCAAATGAAATTGTGAACCAAGAGATAAGAGAACATTACTGTATAAACTTGCTTCAAAATATTCCTTATGCTAATGTTCTTGTAGAGAAGTGGATTGTAGATGACAGTGAGTCAATTCGTATAACTGGGTTTTGGCTGTATGTTAGATTAATGCTTGTAAAATCCGATGTGTTGAAAAATATAAATAAAGAATTGATAATTGGGAGTGCAATGCAAAACATTTTGCCAGAAAATGGATTGTTGAGTAAGTCTGCTTTGAATGCCCTAAAACAAATGATTAGACGGGATGAAAATTCGGCCAAAGTGATTATGAAGCATGTTGCTAATTTCGCTAATTCAGAGAACAGCTATGAAAAAGAGATATTTGACAGTTTGCAATTTGAATATGATATAAGTATTATGTCTTAATTCTTGAAATTTCGGTTGATGAAAAAAATTGCAAATGCCAAATTCAAAATAAGTACTCCACCGCTGCAAGCAATGAAGAAAGCTTTCCACTCAGGGAGTGTAAAGTAAAAATAGGTTGATGCTGCTGCAATTAATCCAATTAAGATATATAGCACACGAATAACTTTTTTCTTTCGGCTCATATTATATAGATCTCTTTTGTTCTTTTACAAAAGTAGTGAAAAGTTTTATTTAATCTGAGTCTCTATCCACTTTGTTACATCAGAAAGGACTTTAGGCGAAATGGTTTGCTCTATTTTCACATACTCATCTATTTCCCCTGTATTGCTTTCTTGAAATAGATGGTTCAAATTTGGATATGTTTTTATTTTATATTTTATATTATCTGCCTGAATTAATGCTGCCTCTATAGCAGAAAGATTACATTTATAATCAACTTGCGTGTCTTTTTCTCCGTTGATTGCTAATACCGGAATAGATAATTTTTGTAAATAGATGGGAGGTTTTACTTTCAGGAAATGCCTAAACCATGGAGTGGCTATATTGGCGGTTGTTTTTTCAATAAAAGTTTCTTTTGACACTTGACCTCTTATCTTCATTGGAAGATTTTGCCACAAGATATTCAATTCATTCTTTAATGCACTGCGCTCAGTTTCACTCCCCACATATCCTGTCCAGTTCTCAGTAGATGTAAATATTTTTTTCAAAATTTCATTCAGTGCATCTTTCTCTTTATCAGATAGCGATGCTTTATTTAATGCAAATTGATTTTGAGCCAAAGACAACTCAATCCCCGAGACTCCTAATCCAGCCATAAGAACTATAAATTGTACATCTTTGTTTTGTGAAGCAATCATCGGTGCGATAATTCCTCCTTCGCTATGCCCAATTAAGCCAATGTTTGATGTATCAATCTCTTTTCTTGATTTTAAATAGTTGAGTGCAGCTTCTGCGTCATCAGCAAAGTCTTGTGTAGTGGCTGTAAAATATTCTCCTCCCGATTTTTCCACACCTCTTTTATCATATCGCAATACTGCAATTCCATTGCGAGACAGATAGTCTGCTAACACCCAAAAAGGTTTATGACCAAAGATGGTTTCATCTCTATCGTTGGGTCCGCTTCCAGCAATAAGAATTACTGCAGAAGATTTTTCTTTTTTTTGGGGCAGGGTGAGTGTTCCTGCAAGGTTTATATTTTCCTTCGCATTAGTGAATTCAATTTCTTCTATTTTATATGGAAATGGTGCTTTGGGTTCTTGCGGGCGTAACTGTGTTTTCTTTTCTGTTCTAACTAATGTGAGCGGAAATGGCATCCCGTTTTGATTGAATATTCCCGTGATAGAGTCATTTTTCGCTGTTGCTTGATAAAACAAGCCTAAATCAATTGCAGTAATTTGAAGTTTCTCGTTCTCATATATAGTATTTGTTGTCTTAATTCCGTATGCTCCTTGTGTAGGGCTATCCATAAGAGAAGTATATCCATCTATTTGCTTTTCTATATGAAAAACAATTTCAAGTTTAGTTCCTTGCACATTCAATGTACCTTGCCATGTTCCAGTTATTTCTTGTGCAGAGATGAATGTAGTTGTAATGAGAGCAACAAATAGACTAGTTGTTAATTTCATAGGATGAGTAAGTTAAATGCAAAAATAAGAATACCTTTACTGAGATGATTAGTCAACACAAAATTAATAATATATTGATTAGTAGGTGTTTGTTTCTATACTTAATTATGGCTATTTATTTATTTATTCTTATACTGATTTTCTTTTTACTTACTTATGCAATTCAAAACGAAAATGGAGATAATATGAGAAAATAAAGTTATATTTGTCATGAAAGTGAGAGTCTTGATTTTTTGATGACTATTCAAAAGTCATTCATAAGGCTTATATTTATAAAAATAAACAAGACAATCTTAAACAATGCATTTCAAAGAGATGTATTTTTTTTTGTACTTTTGCAGTTCAATTTTAAACAGATATGGAAATAGCAAGTAAATACAACCCAATAGAAGTTGAAGATAAGTGGTATGCTTATTGGTTAGAGAACGGATACTTTCATTCGGAACCCGATGATCGTGAACCTTACTCAATCGTTATCCCTCCGCCCAACGTGACAGGTATATTGCATATGGGGCATATGCTTAATAATACTATTCAAGATATTTTGGTGCGCCGTGCTCGGATGCAAGGCAAGAACGCTTGCTGGGTGCCTGGTACAGACCATGCATCTATTGCTACTGAAGCAAAAGTAGTTGCCAAACTTGCTGCCGAAGGCATTCAAAAATCTGATCTGTCACGCGAAGAGTTCTTGAAACATGCTTGGGAGTGGACGCATAAACATGGCGGAATCATACTAGAGCAGTTGAAAAAGCTTGGAGCATCGTGCGATTGGGACAGAACTTGCTTTACCATGGATGAAAAACGCTCAGAGAGTGTATTGAAAGTTTTTGCCGATTTACACAGCAAAGGACTGGTTTATAGAGGTGTACGCATGGTGAATTGGGATCCAGAAGCACAAACTGCTCTCTCTGATGAGGAGGTAATACACAAAGAGGTAACAGGCAAACTTTATTATTTGCGCTATCCTATTGTGGGTGAAGATGGTTATGCAGTGATTGCTACTACACGCCCTGAAACAATATTTGGTGATACAGCTGTCTGCATCAACCCTGACAATCCTAAAACAGCCCACCTAAAAGGTAAAAAACTAATTGTTCCTATTGCAAACCGTGAGGTGGAAGTGATAGAGGATGACTATGTAGATGTAGAGTTCGGAACGGGTTGTTTGAAAGTAACTCCTGCTCACGATATCAATGACTACATGCTGGGAGATAAATATAATCTTGAAGCAATTGATATTTTTAACGATAATGGAACGCTCAATGAATACGGATTGCACTATCAAGACAAAGATCGTTTTGAAGTGCGCACTCTTATTGAAAAAGAGTTAGAAGAAAATGGACTACTTGACAAAGTAGAAACTTATACCAACAGTATTGGTTTCTCTGAACGTACTGATGCGGTGATTGAACCAAAATTATCGATGCAATGGTTCTTGAAAATGGAGGATTTAGCAAAACCTGCTTTAGATGCGGTTATGGATGACACCATTGCGCTTTATCCTGCAAAATTCAAAAATACATATCGTCACTGGATGGAAAATGTGAAAGATTGGTGTGTATCGCGTCAATTGTGGTGGGGTCATCGTATTCCAGCCTATTACTTACCCGAAGGAGGTTATGTAGTAGCAGCAACCGAAGAAGAAGCATTAAAATTAGCCCAAGATATTAATCCTGAGTTGAAACTCTCTGACTTGCGTCAAGATGAAGATTGCTTGGATACTTGGTTTTCATCGTGGTTGTGGCCCATATCTGTATTTGATGGAATAAACAATCCCGACAATAAAGAAATTAACTACTACTACCCTACCAACGATTTGGTTACAGCTCCAGAGATTCTTTTCTTTTGGGTTGCTCGAATGATTATTGCAGGATATGAATACCGCAACGAACGTTGCTTCAAAAACGTTTACTTAACAGGTATTGTACGCGATAAGTTAGGTAGGAAGATGTCTAAGTCATTGGGTAACTCACCCGACCCCATAGAGTTGATGGAAAAGTACGGTGCAGATGGCGTTCGCATGGGAATGTTGTTGACTTCAGCAGCGGGAAATGACCTTCCTTTTGATGAAGTGTTATGCGAACAAGGACGTAACTTCAACAACAAAATATGGAATGCTTTCCGTTTGGTAAAAGGCTGGGAAGTGGATGATTCCATTGATCAACCAGAAACTGCAAAGATTGCCATTCAGTGGTTCGACAATGTGATTTCTAAAACCATTGAGGAAATGGATGACTTATTCTCAAAATATCGTTTATCGGAAGCACTGATGCTTGTCTATAAATTGTTTTGGGATGAATTCTCATCGTGGTACTTAGAGTTAGTGAAACCAGCTTATCAACAACCAATTGATAAAGTAACTTACGAAGCAACACTTTCGTTCTTCGATTTCCTGTTACGCCTTTTGCATCCTTTCATGCCCTTCATAACAGAAGAGTTGTGGCAAGCCATTGCTCCTCGTGAAAATGGAGAAAGTATAATGATAAGCGAATTACCATTGAGCAAAGCCTTTGACAATAAGTTCCTGTCCGATTTCGAACATACCAAACATATCATTGCTGGTATTCGCACCATTCGCTTACAAAAGAACATTGCCAACAAAGATGCCCTTTCATTAGAGATCTTAGGAGATCACAATGCCATTTATGACAGCGCCATTCAAAAGATGGGCAATTTAAGTAGTATTGATACTGTTACTGAGAAATCTGCAGGAACAGCTTCATTTATGGTAGGCACTACTGAGTTTGCTATTCCTCTTACAGAGAACATCGACGTAGAAGCTGAACTGGAGAAAATGCATGCCGATTTAACCTATCAAGAAGGTTTCTTGAAATCGGTTGAAAAGAAATTGAGCAACGAACGTTTTGTGCAAAATGCAAAAGCTGAAATTGTGGACACCGAACGAAAGAAACAAGCAGATGCGATTAGTAAGATTGCATCGTTGAAGGAGAGCATTGAGGCGTTGGAAGGCAAACAATAGCCCTGAACATTATAGAAGCCTTGCATAACAAGGTCTAATAAACAAATAGAACCTTCTTTATCGATGAATGATAGAGAAGGTTTTTTAGTATCTTGTATAGATGCAAAGTGTCGAATTCTTTAGAGATTAGAAGTCAAGGCTACCATAAGGTTCAATTGTCTATATCTGTCGATTTCCTATGGCCCAATCGAAGATTTATCGCAAAGCGTAACCTTACAACTGAACAATCCTTAAAAATAGTAGATGCGTTGGGTTATGAAGAGAGTTTTCTAGCCCTGTTGCAAATGATCAAACATTGAAGTTCACTCATTACCTTTTTTTTAAATTAATAAGATAATTATATTTGTTTATTCTATCAAGCCATATAACAAAAACTGAGTACCAATGAAGCAGTTACTATCACACATCTCCCACCTCACCAACACTGAGTTTCGCGATATCCAGTCTCTTTCAGGAGGCAGCATATCCTCAGCTTATCTCTTGAAGTGGGATAATGGTTCACACTTCCTTAAAGTAAACTCCAATAATAATGCTTTAGAGATGTTTGCTGCAGAACAAAAAGGATTGCAAGCAATTGAAGAAACTGGAGCTATTGCTGCTCCAAAAGTGCATCAAGTGGATATATTTGAAGAAAAAGCTTTTTTGCTGATGGATTATGTAGAGAGTAAACATGCCAACTCAGACGATTACAAAGCTTTAGGAACACAATTGGCTCAATTGCACTTCCATCAGCAAGACAAGTTTGGTTTTATCTCTGATAACTTCATTGGCAATCTGCCTCAATCAAACACGCCCCACACTAAATGGGCAGAGTTTTATTGGAACGAACGTATTGCACCGCAACTGAAATTAGCTGAGCAAAAGAGGTTACTCAACTCTAGTGAACTTCCAACAGCACAAAGAGCAATCAAAGTTTTCGAAGAGTTGCTAGGAAACGACACTATGCCGTCGTTACTACATGGCGATTTGTGGGCTGGAAACTACCTCATTGCTACCGATGGTACGCCCTATTTAATTGACCCAGCCGTATATTGGGGACACTCAATGGTTGACATCGCTATGAGTCACCTCTTTGGTGGCTTTGGAAACGAGTTTTACAATTCATATCACGAAGTGATACCAAAAACCACTAACTATAATGCGCAAATAGACCTTTATCAACTCTATTTTTTGTTAGTACACCTTAATCTTTTTGGCAGTAGTTATTATGGAAGTGTTTCTACTATATTAAATAAATATTTTTAGATAAGTCTGTTTTTAGAATATTTCAGTAGATGTTTGAGATAAAAACATCTTTATTCATTGATTACTTATTAAACAATTATATTGATAGGACGTTAAAACACTGCTTTTGTTTTAAGAGTAAAATATTTTTGTCATTAATATAAAGAAAATAATATATGTTGTGTCTTCGTTCAAGAACATTAGATCCTGCTTTTAATTTAGCTACAGAAGAATTTCTATTAAAGAATAAATCAGAAGATTGTTTCTATTTATATATAAATAACCCTTCCATTATTGTAGGGAAACATCAAAACTCGTTAGCAGAAATTAATGTGGATTATGTAAAAGCAAACAAAATTGATGTCATCAGACGCATGACAGGTGGTGGTGCTGTATTTCATGATCCGGGGAATTTGAATTTCACCTTCATCATGAAGGAACTTCAGGATAAAACGGTTGATTTCAGCAAATACATACAACCAATTTTGGATGTGCTACAATCGTTGGGAGTTGATGCACGATTTGAGGGCAGAAACGACATGACCATCAAAGGGAAAAAGTTTTCGGGTAATGCAAAGTGCTATTTGGATGGCAAAGTGTTGCAACATGGCACTCTATTGTTTAATTCAAAACTTCCCGATTTGTCTGAAGCATTAAAGTTAAACCCTTTAAAATACAGAGACAAGGCTGTGAAATCTATCAGTAGTCGTGTAACGAATATCTCAGAACATCTTGAGTCTAATGTTACTCTTGAGGAGTTCGAAGAACGCATTATCAATCATGTGCGCAATCTCTATGCCGATTCAGTGCTATATGAGTTAACCGATTCAGATATTGCGGCAATCAACAAACTGGTTGATGAAAAGTATGGTACATGGGATTGGAATTTTGGACACTCTCCACAATATAACTTTCAAAAAGGAATAAAAACAACAGGGGGGCATGTTGAAATAAATCTGGAAGTGAAAAAAGGGGAGATTAAGAATGTGAAAATATTTGGTGATTTTTTCAATACACGTGATGTGAGCGAATTGGAGAAGCTTCTAATAGGAATGCCACATGAGCATGAGAAGATAAAAGAGAGATTATCAGAGATTGATCTGGATGAATATATGGCAAATGTGACAGTTAACGAGTTTGTAGAGGGGATGTTTTGATTCGACTAGAATTTTCTGTTTAACCACAAATTCCACAGATTAGCTCAGATGTTTTCTTTTTAAATATAGGTGAAATATTGTAATTGATGTGGTATTTATCAAAGCTCAGTATAAAAGTCACTACTTTTTCAGTGTAATTTCCTTTCTGTGTTTATCCGAGTTATCTGTGGTTAAACTATTTTATTCGTCCATCTGCAATGTGCTTGACCCAATGTGGCTGCCATCTGCAAATATGTCTACCTTGTATGTTCCAGCCATTAGATATTCCTCAATATCCCAATAGAGTGTTACACCTGTTTCCTCGCCACCATATTCTACGATACGCATACTTGAGAAAGCAATATCCTTATTCTCATACGGGAAGACATTACCAGTATTTTTAGTTAATACGCTTCCA
Organism: Dysgonamonadaceae bacterium; assembly: GCA_035271465.1. Classification (GTDB taxonomy): domain Bacteria; phylum Bacteroidota; class Bacteroidia; order Bacteroidales; family Dysgonomonadaceae; genus UBA2632. The sequence continues at coordinate 9,095 of DATERO010000306.1, forward strand.
TCGGGTTGCATAATGCGGGCATAAATGATTCGTTCGCCAGGCTCGGCGGTAATGTTCCTTGAAATGGTGAATGAAATAATAAACTGTTCGCTGCGGCTCAATCTTTTTTGATCCCTTCCACGTGAATTAACTGCTTTTATCGAAACATTAGTAGCTACTAGCTTTGCAGCTAGAGTTACTTTCTCGGTTAATTGCTTTTTCTCTTGTGATACAACATTGAGAGAGCGTGTTGTTTCGTTATATTGTTTCGTTATTTGAACATTTTCAGCTTTCAACTCTTCATTCAATCTATTGAGAGAGTCAATTTGCTGAATATATGACTTCAATATTTTACGTAAAGTGCTTAGTTCATCTTTCAAACGACGTATTTCTGCCTGATCAGTAGCTTTAGTAACGCGCAGCTCTTCCATTAAGCGTTGCACCTTTGTTTGCTCATTCTCTAACTTATAAAGCAAAGAGTCGTTTTGAACACTAAATTTAAAACCTTCATATTGCATAGAGATACTTTCGTACTCATCTTCCAGTTCTTGTTTGTCAATAGTATATTGTTCCTGCATTTCGGAAATCTGTTTGTCTTTGTGGAAAACAAAGTACGCAGCTATACCAAGAGCAAGTGCCATCACAACAATAATTGCAATGAGTTGAGCTGTTCTATCTTTAAAATCTAATTTCATTCTTAATAAAAATTGATGACAAAAGTAATTGTTTTTAAAGTTAAATCAAAATATTGATAACTCAGTGTGGGTTGTGAATTCTTCCAAGAATAACATCCCTTTATATGAGTTCCCTTTGGCATTCAATCGTGGACTCCACACAGTGATGCAATACTTTTGTGGGTGCACCGCTACAATACCTCCACCTACACCGCTCTTGCCAGGTAAACCAACTTTGAAAGTAAACTCGCCAGCTTCATCATAAAAACCACATGATTGCATCAGTGCATTAGCGCGTTTGGTGCGACTGGGAGATAAAATACGCTTGTTGGAGTGGGGGACTACTCCATTGTTTGCCAAAAACAGAAAGCTTTGCGATAGTTCTTCACAACTCATTTCAATGGAGCAAATATGGAAATATAAATCCATCACATCGTTTATCTCATTATGAATGTTACCAAATGATTTCATGAAGTTAACCAAAGCCCAATTTATATAACCATTTGCATTTTCCGATTTTACAACATCAGGATTAAAATTGATTGTCTCAACTCCTGTTAGTTCGCGAATAAAAGTCAAGATATCTTCTTTTGGTGACCGTAATTCACTAACCAGAATGTCACAAATAACTATTGCTCCAGCATTAATAAAAGGGTTCCGCGGAATTCCCTTATCACTTTCAAGTTGTACTAGTGAATTGAAAGCTGTTCCGCTTGGTTCAACACCAACGCGTTTCCATAGTTCGCTTTTCACATGAGAATATGCTAGCACATAAGAGAAGACCTTCGCAATGCTCTGAATAGAAAAGCGTGTTGCAGAATCGCCAAAAGCAAACTTTTCTCCTTCAATGGTGGTTAGCTGTACTCCAAAGCTATTCGGATTAACTTTAGATAGTTCGGGTATATAGTCAGCTACTTTACCTTTGTCTTCAATCTTGGCTAGGTCTGTGTAAATTCCACTAAATATCTTTCCGTAATCCATTATAAACTCTATTTATTTTATTGATATTGAATATAAATTGGACGAGGTTTGAGTTTCATCACTTCATCGGCAGTAAGCAGTCGATGTGGTGGACGCTTCAAGTCGTTTTTGTAGAATATCTTGAACCCTGTAAACTGAACGGGTTCTTTCCTGATATATCGTTCATATGTGCTATATTTTAATTGAGGAGCACCCCATCCATCCATGTCCATTACGATCTGAACTTCAGGACGTAACTTTATATTCTTGTAGTTTGTAACCATACCTTGTGTGAAGCGATGCACGATAAGTATTTTTGGAGGCAGATTGTTGTCACGCACCAGTTTTGCCAAATATTCTGTAGCAATATTAATATCTTCAGCGTCAAAAGTGCCAATCTTCTTACCTGGAACGCTACCATCTTTCATTGAGAATTCTGGATCGATGCCCAAATGAACATGTGCCATTTTGAGATAATCCTCCAATGCAGTAATTTCGTTTTTTACTGTGCTGTGTCCAACCTGGATATCTAAAAATAGTAGTGCATTTTCCATTTTTGCAATCATCAATGCAGAATCTATTTGATGATTGGGCATGCGCATATTGTAAGTACTTCCCTTCATAGGAGTTCCTTGAGCAGTTGCAGCAATGTAGTGAATAGCTGGAATAACAGGCGTCTCAGGTTCGGCAGCTTGCCATGCTGCCACTTCTTCTTTCAGCATGCGCCACATCTCCTTGGGTGGATATTCACCCAGTGCTCCCATGTTTTTAGAATACATATTGCCGTAAAAGGCAACAATCCTTTTGAACGGTAAAATGGCGCCTTCTAACGGATAGTGATCTGTTTCTACAGGCCACAAGCCAGTTGTATCTCCATTTGTCATGTGCATCATTTTTCTATTGTACTCCATGGAATCAACATACATTGATATTTTTGTTTTTTTCTCATTGCTTTCTTCAACAGTTGATGTTGAGGATATAGTAGGTTCGAGTGAATCACTTTTCGCTTTATTAGCATCCCTCTTTTCAGAATTGAATGTGCATCCTCCTAATATGGCTAGGAAGAATATATTAAGAACAGCTTTTGTGATTAGTTGCATAAAGGGTCAGTTGAGTATAGTTTTGTTATAAGTGACAAATATACCGTAATATCCTGATAATCGTGTTATGTGCTCTAATGAAAAAAGTTTTTGCTGTAAATAGAATTTAGTAAGATGTTCACTATTTACATCTTTCATCTTTTCATAGAAAGGAACATTTACTATATTTGATGTCTTGTAGAAAACATGAATCGGTTACACTTATCCAATTAGCATATACTTAAATTTACATATTTGAAATATAAAGATGGTACACAAAAAATCATACAACTATAAAATAGACCCAGAACATGTTGATTTTCAAAAGAATATTTCACCCATTACATTAGCTGATATGATTTTGAATGCAGCTGGAAATGATGCAAATGAACATGGTTTTGGGTTGATGGATCTGCACAAAGTAAATCGCTCGTGGGTGGTATCTAGATTTGCGATGGAGCTCGATATTGTACCATCAGTAGGAGATAATCTTTCAATTGAAACATGGGTAAAAGATGTTGGGAATGTTTTTACTACACGAAACTTCAGAATTCTAAATGATGCACAAAAAGTAGTTGGTTACTCTGCTTTATCGTGGGCCATTATCGATTTAGATACCCGTAGAGCTATACCCATTAATAGTTTCCCAGTGCTAAATAATTTTATTGTTAATGAGGATATCCCTATAGTTTCACCCTCTAAAGTGCCCGATATAGAGGGCGATATTGCAAATAAATTTCAAGTGAGGTATAGTGATATTGATTTGAATGTTCATACCAATGTGTTGAAGTATTTACAAGGTATTTGTGATTGTTTTTCTCTTGATTTTTATAAGAAACATGTATTGAAACGCGTTGAAATAAATTTTTTGAAAGAGTTAGAGTACGGTGATAAAGGAGCAATTTACTATGAAAAGGTTGCTGATAATGAATATCTTTTCAAAATGGTGACTAAAGATGGTGTTGTTGTATCAAGAAGCAGGATGGTCTTTGAGGAAAAATAAGATGCGTGTTTGTCTATAAGTGAGTGAGAGGTGTTCATTTTGAAGTTGAAGTTGGTCTAAAGTGTTGTATCTAGATATTGTCATCTTCTTCCAAGTACATTGAATAACCTACTCGCCGACAATTTATTGGGCAAAAAGAGGGTGCTTCAAATTGCTACTAATAGATTACAATTGACACACAGCTCAGACCTCATCACATACCTACCTTATAATTAGTCTTATAACTTCCCTGCAATAGCAGACGAAATAAACTCAGCCGCCGCAACATTTAATCCTCCTCCCACAACAAGCATGTCTGCCTCTCTACGTGATGGCCTGATGAACTCCTCATACATAGGTCGCACTGTTTTATAGTATCTTTCAATTACATCTTGAGCTGTACGTCCTCGAGACTCCATGTCGCGTTCAATAATGCGAGATAATCTATGATCAGCATCTACTTCAAGATATATCCGCATGTTAATTTCATCACAAAGTTGACGACAAGTATAAATGAGAATTCCCTCAATAATAAGTATCTTTTTTGGTTCTACACGCACTGTTTCCTCTTGTCGGGTACAAGTGATGTATGAGTATGTAGGTGACTCAATAGATTGTCCGCTTTTTAACTTTTGAATATCACTAAGCATTAAGTCCCATTCTATTGAGTCGGGATGGTCAAAGTTTAATTCACGGCGTTGCTCCATAGGTAAGTGACCACTGTCTTTGTAGTATGAGTCTTGTGTTAGAATAGCAATTTGATCGTAGGGAACACGCTTTAAGATTGAATTAACTAATGTTGTTTTTCCAGAACCAGATCCTCCGGCAATACCTATTATAAACATGAATTATAAGTTGTTTTGAATGAATGTAATGTGTTGAATTTTAAGAAAACAAAGAAAGCTAATTGCTGCCACCGAATACAAAAGTAACTGGGATATAGGTGGGTGCTGTTATAGGTATATCTCCAATCAATACTTTTGGCCAAAGTTTTACGCTAACTTTAGTTTCTCCAGGAGAAATACCAAGAAATCGACTCATCTCTGTAGATACTTTTTCTTTTGAATACCTATTCATGAGATTTTTCAAATCAAGTCCAATTGAAAGTGGAAGGGTTTCTGTTTTACCTGGCTCAATTCGCAATGGTACATCTAATTGACCTCTTGCAAACTCCATGTTATTCAATTCAATTTCATAATCAAGTCCGTTAAGGTATGCCGCTTTTTCGTTTGGATTTAATACATCCAAGTTCAAAACCATAGTGAATGGAATATTCTGAAGGCTGCCACCTCCAAGTATAGTAGAAAGAGTTGCAATATTTGCAATAGAAAGAGATTTGGATTTACCCAGCTTTACTCCTGCTATTTCAATATTGTCAATAGAGTTGTAATCGTATTTACATTGAGATAAGTTGTAGGCTCCACCAAGCTGCTTTGCGATATCGCAGCTAAACATAAGTAATAAGGTGGAAAGAATGATTAGTGACTTTTTCATTTTACTTTATTCTTGTGTGTTTGTTTCTCTTGAATGAGTTATTTGATTATTACCATAGTTGCACCATAACCATACTCTTGAAAAGATGCATCTTGAGAGTATGCCTTCTTGTATTCATTTTTAATAGCTTTAAGGATCTCCATTTTTAGTACTCCATCGCCTTTCCCATGTATGAAAACAATCTTCTTGTTTTTATTTTTTTTGTTTTCATTCATCACTTCTCGAAATTTACTCATTTGATAATCCAACATCTCTTTATTAGACATACCAGCTGTAGTATCTAATAATTGATTGATGTGTAAATCAATTTCTACTATATCTTCTTTTTTCTTCACTATTTTCTGTATCCGAGGACGGCGAGATGGTGTATCTTTTTCGCGTATGGATCGCTGAATGTCTTCAGATGTTATTAGCATTTCACGCTCAGGAGCGTCTTTTCGTGTAATGTAATATACCAATGCATCATCATTAAAGTAATCGTTTTCTTTGAAACTATGTAATTTGTAAAACTTTACGGTGTCAATTCTTAGCTCTACCGAAACGGGACTCTTGAAAGCATAGTTCTTGTTGTGTTTAAAAGCGACATATTGCACACATATTTGTTCTAAATCATTTAGCTGAGACTTGTCGAACTCTTCAAGAAAGAGTTTTGTGTTTGGCTCGATTAGACCATTATGCCTACTTTGCCAAGCATTGTTTTCTCTGCTCATGTAGTTGATAAATAGGTAATAATTACTGTCATTAACAAAGAAGCATTCAAAGTTAGTGTTGTTTAATGATTTGATATCTGTAGGCAAATAAGCTAAACAAGTAGTTATTTTCTCTCCTTCTAAGGTTTCTTCAGGCTGATCATCGCTTATTTTCTCAACATGTGGTATATTCTGAACGCTTTTAGCATGTAAATCCTCTTCTTCAATTTTTACATTTTCAAGCTTTTCATTATCTGCTGAACCTACTACAATACATTCATTTATCAATATAGGGAAGTCGAATCCATGTTCATCTTCTACTATAATTATGTTTTTATTTTGGAAGCCCTTAACAATTCCACCACCTACGGTGTTTAGAAATCTAACGGTGTCTCCAATGTTTATTTTTTTCATGTGTATATTCTTGAATGGAACAGTTTATATTTATGAATAAAAAACTGTTCCCTAAATATTATATTTGTCTTCGTTGCAAAGTTGACTAATTTTGTTGGATTTTCATTAAGAATTAAAGTAATTGATGAGTATATAAACCTAAAAAATGAAAAAAGAAGTCGTAAAATACATATCTATATCTGACTACTATTATGATTTGCCGGATGATCGTATTGCAAAATATCCTTTAGAGGAACGAGATCATTCAAAATTACTGTGTTATAAAAATGGCGAAATAAAAGTGCGCAGCTTTCTGGATGTTCCAGAATTGTTGCCAGATAGTAGCCTTTTGATTTTTAATAATACTCGAGTGATTCATGCACGTATCTTATTTAAAAAGCCAACTGGTGCTACTGTTGAAGTTTTCTGTTTGTCTCCTTCAAGTCCAAAAGATTACGCATTCAATTTTGAACAAACAAAAGAAGTTGTGTGGTCTTGCATGGTAGGTAATGCTAAACGATGGAAGAATGAAAACTTATTTTTAGATTTAGTTGGAAAGAGAGGAAAAGTTAGATTAACTGCTCAGAAATTGACAACAATCGATCATGAGTATGAAATAGCATTTAGCTGGGACAATCCTGACTTTTCATTTTCTGAGATATTACAATTAGCAGGTGATTTGCCTATACCACCCTATTTAAATCGTGCGACAGAGGAGAATGATAAAAGGACCTATCAAACTATCTACTCTCAAGTAGAGGGTTCCGTGGCAGCACCAACTGCAGGATTGCATTTTACTAATAGGGTGATGGAGAGACTCAGTCAAAAGAATATATCACTTTCAGAAGTTACACTCCATGTAGGGGCAGGCACTTTTAGGCCTGTGAAAACTAAGTATATAGGAGAACATGAAATGCATACAGAACTTATTTCTGTAACACGTGATGTTATAAAAAAGATGATTAATAATAATAGCCCATTAATTGTGGTTGGAACAACTTCATTGAGAACTATTGAAAGTTTATATTATCTAGGCGTGAAATTACAAAACTCTAAGCATCCAGTATCTGATAGTTTAATCGTTGAACAATGGGAGCCTTATGATATAAATAATAATGTGCTGACTCCCAAAGAGTCATTAAAAGCTATACTAACATACATGGATGACAATAATTTGGAGGTTTTTATTGCTACAACTCGAATTATTATTGCACCAGGATATGATTTTAAATTTGTGGATGGTCTAATAACAAACTTTCATCAACCTCAAAGTACTCTTCTATTGTTAGTTTCGGCTTTTGTAGGTAA
>DATERO010000307.1:0-8935 GCA_035271465.1 Dysgonamonadaceae bacterium
GCAGTAAATGGGAAAGATCAAGAGCTGGATGGAATCAAGTATATAATCAACTATATATTTGTTTTGAAGATAGAATAAAATGACGTATATTTAAATCAGGAATCCTTATGTCTCATACACAAAATTTTGGATAGGCTCTCATTTTTTTCACTATCGAATTGCACACTTGAAAACAAAATAAAACTACACCTCCCGACCCCTTGCGAAGCCCTTAAAAAAAGTTCCCTCCTGTTTTCGTACCAGTACGAAACCATTATTTTTTTATTTTTCTACTTTCGTACCAGTCCGAAACCATTATTTTTTTTATTTCTTACTTTCGTACCAGTACGAAATCGATAATTTTTTTATTTTCTACTTTCGTACCAGTCCGAAACCAATAATTTTTTATTTTCCTACTTTCGAACCAGTCCGAAACCATTAATTTTTTTATTTTCCACTTTCGTACCAGTCCGAAATCATTAATTTTTTTATTTTCTGTTTTCGTATCAGTCCGAAACCATTATTTTTTTATTTTTCTACTTTCGTATCAGTCCGAAAACAGGAGGGATATTTTTTATGAGCCAATTATTCATATACCTTATATAATGAAACTATGTGTTATCATCCAAACATCAGGAATTCTATTTCACTTTAGTAAAGTAGAATATTCTATGGTTATTAAATAGAAATAAATGAGCTTTTATTGGATGCTAATCATAAAATTTAGATGCTATAAAATTAATCCAGTTCCAATTAAATTTATACCATCTTCTCGTAGCATGTTGTTTTCCACCAAACTGAAGAAGAAATCTCGGTTTACCAGCTTTTTCATGTAAATACCCGCAATCCATAAAATCAAAATACTTTAATCCATTGTTCTCTGCATAATTCAATGCATACCATATTGTGTAAATGGTGGGGTAAATGTTTTTGTAAGTTTTAGTTTTTCCCCAATAATACAAATTGTAAGCGCATTTATTGTCGTCTATTCCTATAATAATACCCCCAAGTATTTTTCCTTGATACTTGGCTAAGAATATTTTTCCCTTCCCTTGAAGAACAAACGAGTGGAAGAAATTACTGAAATATGTGTAAGGAGGAAAACGATGTGAGAACTTCCAATTCAAGTTTTTATCAATCACTTTATATATTTCATGTAGATCAATATCAGTGTTAACTTCCTCAATTGATACTCCTTTTCTTTTGGCTTTATTTACCTGATTCTTTCTGGATCGTGAAAGCTGATCCCAAATCTTTCGTTTTCTTTGTAACGAGTTTTTAATATTGATCCATTTAATTGAGAATAAGTTATTATCTCGAAAGGCTTTATAACCAAATATAGGGTCACCCAAATTGCGTATCTCTACATAAAAGACACGAGATTTCATCTCTTTCATTAAAGTGCTCAATAATTCTGAAAATATCTCTTCTTCGGGCAGATTAGGTTTAAAGTAAGCTGGTTTTTGAGAAACGTAGCATCTTTTAAAAATAGATGAATCTAATAGTCTGTTTATTCTAACTATATGTGCAAAAAGTGAAGCAACAGGCTCTTCATTTTCAAAGCATACAATCATTAAAGGGGTATAGTATGCAACATCCTTGTATAAATCAAAAGTAGAAGCATTGTGAAAAAAGCTCACGCTCTTTAAATTGGGTAAGTCTTCTTTATTATAAAATATTTTTAATTTGAATTTCATTTGTACTTAGATATATACAAATATAAAAATATTTTCAATACCACCTTGTTTATTCTACCATTTGTTGCCCTCGATAGAGTTGATAAGAATAAATGAACTCTCTTAATATACATATATTCATTTATTAACATTCGCACTGCACTATTCAAAAAGTTCATACTCTTGTTCAATCAACTATGATATAGACACGCATTAATAAGACAGAATTTCAATGCGTAATTTATAGATCAATCACCAAGAGAATTATAAATTTAAAATGTATATTTGTATGAATCAATTTTTTAAAAGTAAATTAAAGATGTTTGAAATGGTAAAGAAAAAAATACTTGTTACAGGAGGCACTGGTTACATTGGATCACACACGGTAGTAGAACTACAGAATGCTGGATATGAAGTTGTGATTGTGGATAACCTATCTAATTCTAACGCTGATGTGATAGAAGGAATTACTAAAATATCAGGTGTTCGTCCTAAATTTGAAAAAATAGATTGTAACGACATAACAGCTTTAACTGCTTTATTTAAAAAACATCGACATATTGACGGTATCATTCATTTTGCTGCAAGCAAAGCTGTTGGAGAATCAGTTCAAAAGCCTTTATTATATTATAAAAATAATATTGTTTCGCTTATCAATTTGTTAGAACTTATGCCTCAATTTGATGTGTCAGGAATAGTGTTTTCTTCTTCTTGCACAGTTTATGGAGAACCAGACGAAAATCCAATTGATGAAACCGCACCAATTAAACCTGCCACTTCACCATATGGTAACACCAAGCAAATAAACGAAGAAATTATACAAGATTATATTCACTCGGGCGTACCTATCAAAAGTATCATACTTCGTTACTTCAATCCAATTGGCTCTCATCCAACAGCAGAAATTGGTGAGCTTCCAATTGGAGTTCCACAAAACTTAGTGCCTTACATCACCCAAACAGGAATGAAAGTGCGTAAACAACTAAGTGTTTTTGGTGATGACTACAACACGCCCGATGGGTCATGTATTCGAGACTTTATCAATGTAGTAGATTTAGCTAAAGCACACGTTATAGCTGTGGAACGTATGTTGAAAAACAAAGTAAAAGATAAAGTGGAAATTTTTAATCTCGGTACTGGAAATGGAGTGTCTGTTTTGGAACTAATTAATATTTTTGAAAAAGTTTCAGGAGAGAAACTCAATTATAAAATAGTGGGTCGTCGTGAAGGCGATATTGAAAAGATTTGGGCTAATCCTGACAGAGCGAATAAAGTGTTGGGTTGGAAAGCAGAGGCTTCAATTGAAGAGACAATGGAGTCAGCTTGGAAGTGGCAACAAAAGTTGCGAGAAAAAGGAATAATGTAAAACTCTTCTCTAAACAATAAAACCTAAAGAATCTTTTTTATAATATCTCATTCTTTAATAAATGTATCACCGTTATAGTTTTAAACTGGAGCGGTGATTTTTTTAACATCTTCATTAAACATGCTTTAGCAGAGAATTAGCTTGCGGCGTCTGAACGTGTTCAAAAACTAAAAATAGAAAACATCTATAAAGACTTTCAGTTTTTATTATTAGTTTTGGGGCTTATATATACAAAAACAGTATTTGCTCTATGGCATTTTTGATTATTGTGCTTATTAGTTTTTCAGGAGCTTTGCTTTCACCGCTTGTTTTTAGGCTTTTCCCTAAAAAAGGAGGGTTGGTGATGGCATCCATCCCCTTGTTTTTATTTACATGGGCTTCCTTTAAGATGTGGGGCATTATAAATGGAGTAGTATTTCAAGAAACTATAACATGGGTTGAACGCTTAGGGCTCGACTTTATTTTCAGATTAGATGGTCTTAGTGTTTTCTTTTTAATGCTAATAACTGGTTTTGGCGTTTTTATTCATGTTTACGCCGATTCGTATCTAACACTAGACAAAAATAAACCACGTTTTTTTGTCTTTCTATCCTTTTTTATGGGAGCTATGGTTGGACTGGTTATGTCGGGATCACTTTTGCTGATGTTCGTCTTTTGGGAGTTGACAAGTCTGAGTTCATATCTGCTCATTGGTTATTATCACAATAAGGAAAAGTCGCGTGATGCTGCATTACAGGCCATGATGGTAACAGTGATGGGAGGGCTTTTTATGTTAGCTGGCATCATATTGATTGGGCATGAAGCAGGTACATTCCGTTTTGATGAGTTGATGAACAATCCAAATGTTGTCTTGCAAAGTCCCAAAGCAAATCTCATTCTCATATTATTGGCAATAGGTGCTTTCACGAAGTCAGCACAGTTTCCTTTTCACTTTTGGTTGCCCAATGCCATGGAGGCACCTGCTCCAGTAAGTGCATATCTTCATTCAACCACTATGGTGAAAGCGGGAATCTTTTTGCTGGCTCGCATTTCACCTATTTTCAACGGTCTTCCTTTATGGCACGTTTTACTGCCCCTTGTTGGTGGGTTCACCATGGTTTATGGCGCTGTTAAGGCCATTATGCAAACAGATTTAAAAAAGATATTGGCCTATACTACCGTTAGTGCCCTCGGAATTATGGTAATGCTTCTTGGCATTGGTAGTGTTGTAGCAGTACAGGCAGCCATGATATTTGTTTTGGCACATGCGCTTTATAAAGGTGCACTCTTTATGGTAGTAGGTAACATTGATCATGAAACAGGAACGCGCGATATTGATGAATTGTCAGGACTTCGTAAGAAAGTGCCTTATACATTTGCTGCAGCAGCACTAGCTTCTATGTCTATGGCAGGAGTCTTGCCTTTTTTTGGCTTCGTTGCCAAAGAGATGTTGTATAATGCTACAGCTTACAGCCCCGTGTTGAGTCTTCTTTCATTGATAGCTACTTTTGTAGCTAGTGTGTTATTTGTTTCTTTATCAATTGAAATAGGATACAAAGTCTTTTTTGGCAAAGAGATGGAAGCTCTCAAAAAAACAAACGAAGCTCCCTTTGGGATGTTATTTGGACCTTTGATTGCTTCATTATTTGGATTAACAGTAGGGGTGTTTGCAAAACAGATTGTTCAACCTCTTTTACACCACACTTCAAATGTGGCATTGAAGGTTGATAGTGTTTTAGAATTAATGCTATGGCATGGCTTTACGCTTATATTTGGATTGAGCTTACTAACGTTAGTTGCAGGATGGGGTGTTTATCTCATTCGTCACAAAATCAGACATCTTGCCAATCGTTTCAATTTAAATAATTTATTTGGCCCAGAAGCTATTTATGATAAGTTCATCCCAAGTCTCTTGAGAATATCTACTGCACAAACTCGCTTTTTCCAATCTGGTTTATTGCGAAATTATTTGGTAACCATTGCTGTCTGTTTTGTGGCAATGGTTTTACTGGTTGTTGGTTTTGGTAGTTTTGACGTTTCGCTGGTCGATTTATTTCACTCGTCAGTTGGGTTTCGCCTACACGAAGTGCTCATTGTAGTTATTATGCTCGTAGCATTATGTGTTCTCATCACTTCCAATTCGAGACTAACTGTAATTATTTCCATGGGTTTGGTTGGTTATAGTACTGCACTTATTTTTCTGTTTTTTGGCGCTCCCGATGTATCTATGACTCAGTTTTTGATTGAAACATTGTCGGTTGTAATATTTGTACTTATTCTCAACAAGTTGCCACTATTTCTTAAGATTCCAAGAGCCCTGAGTCTTAGAATGATTATTCCTGCATTGCTTTTCGGATTTACCATCTCTTTTTTATTACTTTGGGTATTACAAACAGATATTGATCCTTCACTAAAAGAGTACTTTGTTCAAAATAGCTTCGTGCAGGCTAGGGGCAGAAATATTGTAAATGTGATTTTGGTAGACTTTAGAGGTTTGGACACTCTTGGAGAAATAACAGTTTTAATGATTGCATCCTTGGGAGTTTATTCGTTGTTGAAGATTGGCAGTAAAGATAAATCTCAATTATCGGAAACGAGTAGCGTATTAAAAGATAAGATAAAGAAGAAAAAATGAGAACAATTATATTAGATACAACCGTAAAGCTTCTGATGCCGCTTTTTTTTATATTCTCGGTGTTTTTGCTTTTTCGTGGACACAATCTTCCAGGGGGGGGATTCATTGGAGGACTATTGGCTTCCATTGCTCTCTTTCTTCACTCAATGGTGTTTGGGGTTGAAGCAACTTTGAAAAAGTATAATCTTAACTCACGCAAACTAATAGCTTCAGGTTTGTTGGTATCGTTAACATCAGTAGTAATATCATTAACTATGGGGCTTACTTTATTTACAGGCGTGTGGAGCAGCTTCCAGTTGCCGTTGATCGGCAATTTGGGAACGCCTATGTTGTTCGATATTGGAGTCTATTTAGTTGTAGTAGGTGTAGTGTTGAATATTACGTTTGTATTAACTGAAAATTGAAAAGATGGATATTCTTTTATCTATAGTAGTTGGGCTGTTATATGCTGCCGGCTTTTATATGTTATTGAACAAAGGGATGACAAAGATGATTATTGGCATAATGATTCTTGGTTATGCTTCCAATTTGTTTATTTTTATTATTGCTAGACTTACTCGGGGTTTTCCAGCACTTATAAAATCTGATAATTCTGTCATGCTGACTGAATATGCTGACCCAATTCCACAGGCTTTTATTTTAACGGCAATTGTAATAGGTTTCGGTATTCAGGCTTTTGCAATAGTATTGCTTCGTCAGGTTTATTTGAAAACCGGTACAGACAACATTGACGAACTAAATTTAACAGACAAACTCGAGGACTAATATGGCGAATGACCAGTTAATTATATCAACAGTATTGCTGTTACCACTGCTATCTGCAATCATTAACCTATTCTTTTGGGGAAAACCCAACGTGCAACGTGCATTTGGTAGTGTCTCTGTTATTGCTCATTTGATATGTTCAGTTTTGCTGCTCCATATAATTGTGAGCAATGGCATGGTTGTGCTCAACGTAGGAGGGTGGCTTCACGGCTATGGTATTATGTTGGCTATCGATTACCTTTCAGCGGGAATGATTGCACTCACTTCATTTGTTTCAACACTGTCATGGTTTTACTCTTCAAAATGGTTTAAAACAAAAAAAGTGGGGTATCTATTTAACGTTGTCTTTTTTACATTGCAACTGGGTATTATTGGTGCGTTTATGGCTGCAGATCTGTTCAATCTATATGTGTGGTTTGAAGTTATGCTGGTAAGCTCATTTGTGTTGTTAACGTTGGGTGGAGATAGATTTCAACTCGAAGGTTCAATAAAGTATGTCGCCATCAATGTCTTTTCGTCAACAATATTTCTTGCTGGAATAGGAATGATATATGGCTTAACAGGAACGGTGAACATGGCTGCTGCAGGTTTGGCTTTAGATGCAATTTCTAATCAGACTTTACCCATGGTTGCATCTATCTTCTTTTTGGTGAGCTTTGGAATAAAAGCTGCCATATTTCCACTGTTCTTTTGGCTGCCTGCATCTTATCATACACCTCCCATTGGTATTTCGTCCTTTCTTATAGCCTTGATGACTAAAGTAGGTATCTATACTTTAATTCGTTTTTTTACTATTGTTTTTCCGCTTGAGGGAACAATCATTAGACCTCTATTTATGGTTCTCTCTGGTCTTACCATGGTGGTGGGAGTACTTGGTGCAGCCGCACAAACAGATTTTCGTAAGATTCTCTCATTCCATATTGTTTCACAAATCGGATATATGCTTATGGGATTAGCCATTGGTACGCCACTAGCTATTGCAGGAGCACTGTTCTTTATATTGCATAATGTGCTGGTCAAAACAAATCTATTTTTCATTAGTGGTTTGGTTGGTCAACTGACTGGAACTTATAGTTTGAAAAAACTGGGAGGAATATTCTCTCAATTTCCGCTTATAGCATTAGTGTTTGCTATTTCAGCATTCTCACTCACAGGTGTGCCGCCCCTTACTGGATTTTGGGGTAAGTTTATGCTAGCAAAAGCAGGTTTGGTGTCTGGCGATTGGATAATAGTGGTGGTGTCATTAATAGTGAGTATGATAACACTGTTCTCTATGACAAAAATTTGGAATCAGGTGTTTTGGAAACCTTTGCCTACAGGGACTGTTTTAAAGCAAACATCCAATAGTGATGCATATCGTGCAAACAAATCAATGTTTTGGGTAATATGTACGCTCACTATTGCAATTTTAGGAGTTAGTTTTTATCCAAATAGTTTTATCGAATTTACTGAAAAAGCAGCTGTTGTAGTAGTTGAACGTAATGGGTATATCAATTTAATTTTAAACCGATAGAGAAACAAAAGCAATGATACGATTCTTAAAATGGATAGGAATAGGTGCTCTTATTGTTACATTAACAATATACATACTTTGTGACGATAATCTCTCATTGTCATTGTATATTACCATTTTCTTTAGCACTATCATAGCTGCTTGGCTAACGTCTTTTGTATATAATCGCAAAGCTTTTTTTCAGATAATATACTTAGTCAATTTGATGATTTACTTTTTGTGGGAGCTTATAAAAGCAAGTTATTTAGTGGCACAAGAAGTAGTTACACCCAATCATAACATGCGTCCTGGCATTGTTGCAATACCACTTGATGTAAAATCAGATATTGGAATCACTATCTTTTCATCATTGGTGACGCTTACTCCAGGCACACTAAGTCTTGATGTGTCTGTAGATAAATCGCATCTATTTGTTCATGCAATGTATATCGATAAAGATAACATCTCAGCTATAGTAGATGAATTGAAAAATGGTTTCGAACGTAGGGTTATTCGTATTTTAGATTAAAAAAACAAATATAATATGAGCTTAATTGATATCATCCTAACGGTAGTTATTATTGTGTTGGCAACAAGTGCAATACTTGTGCTTTACCGTTTTATAAAAGGGCCAACCTTACCTGATAGAGTTAGTGCCATTGACCTCATTACAACAATTGCAATTGCTATAATAGTTGTCTTCTCTCTCTTATGGGATTCGCCTAATTTTTTTGATGTAGCAATGGTTTTAGCACTCATCTCTTTTTTGGGCTCAATGTCGTATGCGTTTTATCTAATTAAAAGAAAGAAATGATGTCATTGCAAGATGCTTTCAGTATATTTTTAATTCTAGTAGGAACACTTTTGATGGTAATTTCTGCCATTGGAATCATTCGTCTCCCCGATTTCTATCTGCGTATGTCGGCTATTACCAAAGCAGCAACATTAGGGCTGTTTTTGCTACTCATAGGTTTGGCTATTTATTTCAATAGTCTCGAATTGTCAATAAAGTCGTTTGTTATCATTTCATTTGTGCTATTTAC
>DATERO010000308.1:0-6302 GCA_035271465.1 Dysgonamonadaceae bacterium
ATCTTATCTATTCTCGTTTGTGCCTCTTGTGCAAATGAATCTGATATGAATTTTACAAGTGAAGAATCTATCCTTGTGGATGAGTTAAACGTGAGTATCAATTATCTAAAGAATCAAAATGTCTTGGTCTTTGATAGTAAAGACGATTTTGAGAATGTTGTATCCATTTTAGAATTGCGCTCAAAACCGATTTTGGCTACCCATATGCTTTATAATGATCTTCCTGTTCCCGCTACAGATATTACGCTTAAAGATTATGGCTTTACATCTTTGTACGACGAATATGTAAGCGCAATGAATGAAGCTGAGAAATATTATGATACAAAAGAAGATTATTTAATATTTAAGGAGAAGTACCCAACTCTTTATTTCCCAGAGTATAAAGACGATTATTCGGCATATTTACCTGTAGAAAACAAATTTGTGGCAAAATTATTAAATTCAAAAGGTGAAGTTATAATTAATGGGAATATTGTGAATCTTATAGATGCTTTTTCATATGAACAATTAGTAGATTTGGGATTAACTCCGCCTGAAGATGGATCCAATACTATCACAACAAGAGCATTACCTTTAAATCAGCTTCTTCCTGTTGAGTACAATAGTGAACATACTCGTAAAATGTGGGTTACAACAGACGTTAGACCATCTACCTCACCCGGTGTTTTAGAGGATATTGTTGTTGAGGTCCGCTTTAGGGCAAAAGGACTTTTTGGTGCGTGGTATAACTACCGCAATACTGAAACAAGATTAGGATGGACAGAAACATCTTATAGAAGCATAAGTAATAGATATTCATCACATGACTATTATTGGGCAAGGATATACCAAAATATGCAACCCGTACCATTAACAGGGACGCTGTGTGTGCAATATAGAGGTATTGATTTTACTCCATTCTACTTTGATGTGAATCTCTGATTTTTATCCACCCCTGTCTCATTAATTTACTTCTGGATTAATGGGACAGAGGTGGATATTATTTTATTCAAATTCAAACAAAACAGCATATATTTGTAAAAAATATCAGTATCATTTGTTATAATAAAGAATCTATTAAGAACTACTTATTTGAATTTTATCATGAGAAATCACCTTATACTTCTTTTCGCAATCTGCTGTATATTTTCATTTCACTCTCAATGTCAAATTAAATCAGGTCTCCTTTTTCAAGGAGGCTCCGGTGCGATTAAGGCGGTAATGGAACCTGCTTATTTAGAATCGATTGTATCGTATGATATTTATTACAAAAATAGTTTTTCTATTGGATATCGATTCCGGGTCAAACAAGCCGGCACATCCCTTTTTTACAACCTCGATGCCAATCTTGGAATGAAATCATGGCAAATGACGGTCAGTTCTTTGAATCCAAGTAACGATCCTTCGAATCCGTACGATAATTTACTTTCTAAAGAAGAATCCACCCAATTTTACCTTGCCTCATTATCCGCAACCGCCAATTATTCAATATACAAAGGATTAAACGCCGGTGTCGGTTTGGAGCCTGCTTTTTTGATTATGCAAACGGGAAGCAAATCTAAGTTTTTTGATATGCCCTTTATAGTAAAATTGGCCTATGACCTGGGACCTGTTGAGTTGGGTATTAATTATAAATACGGTCTTTTTGATCTGATTAAAACAGATGATATAAAATCCGGCAAATTCAGAGACCTGCAAATCTCTTTATTTATCCCGTTCTAAAATTCAACAAAATGAATGACAGATTAACGATACTCACTTGTGTTTTATCATTTTTGTTTAATTCCTGTGCTGTGGATTACGATATGGATCAATCCTCAATAAACGAAGCAGAACGATTGGTAATAAATAGCTTTTTGAGTCCGTTCAAACCGATTCGGGTTGACTTGTACAAATTGCAAAAAGACCAAAACAAGTATTCTTGCATTGGTGTAGTCGGGGCACATATTATTCTAAAGGAAAATGAAACAACTTTGTATGATGATATTTATTCAGACTCCATTTTTACTTTAAATTATTTTCCTGTTGCCGGAGCCACTTATTCCATAGAAGTGTCTTACGAAGATCTGGCATCTGCCAAGGCAACAACCAATATACCCAAGGCTATTCGTTGTACAGGGGAATTCTCTTATGGGAAATATTGGGATATAAGTTCATTTCTCATCAAGTTGAATGATTTTATTGTTCCGCCTAACAACCGGGCTTCCCTGTGGATAACCGCATATCAGGAACTAGAGGATGGAGAAACTGTTCAATACAATGAAATTTACGTAAACAATGTCTTTATAGATAAAACGAACTCTTGCGGAGGCATGGATGCCGTTAATGATTCTGTAGGTTCGATTTACTATGAAAGTTTTTTACGAATAAAGAATACCAATATTCATAAAATGGATGAATTGATTTTTACACCCGTCAAAGCCTATTACTTTGGAGAAGATTACTTGTTTGATCAAGAAAAGATTAAAGTCAAATTGATAACAGCCGGCCCAGAGTATGACCAATACTGTAAGAACCTTTACGAACAGAAAAACAGAATAATCCATGAGGAGGATATTTCATCCGTTTTTTATCAGCCGAGTCCTGTCTATTGCAATATCGAAAATGGTCTCGGCCTATTTGCCGGAATGAATGAAATAGACTATTATTTCGATTATCCGGTTAAAACAGAATAAATTATGGCAAACAAATTATTGACTGTTCTGTTGTGTTTGTCAATCTTGCCGGTATCAGCCCAGTTGACCAATTTAGAGGATACCATTCCATTAAACGAAGTTGTATTTAGCGTACAAAGAAATAATATTGACAGTCGCGGGCTTGGGAATATGCGAATCAATATGGAGCAATTGAAAATATCCCCATTATTTCTTGGAGAAAGAGATATAATCAAGACGCTGCAATTCCTCCCGGGGGTATCGGCAGGAATGGAAGGTTCTTCTCAATTAAATATTCGTGGGGGGACAAACGATCAGACGCTATATTTATTGGACGATGTCCCTGTATACAATCAAAGCCATACTTTTGGATTATTCTCGATTTTTAATACAGATGCTATAAAATCAGTTGATCTGTATAAAGGTGGTATCCCAACACAGTATGGCGACAAACTCTCCGGTGTGGTTTCTGTTGCACTTAAGGAAGGGGACTTCAAGCAATACCACAATTCGGTCTCATTAGGTCTTCTGGCAGGTACTTTTGCTTCGGAAGGACCAATTATTAAGGACCATTTAAGCTACGTGTTTACCGGCCGACGCTCTTTTGTTGATTTACTTTACAATGGTTTCATGAGTATTTCGGGAGGGCAAAGCGGAGCTATGATTGCCTTTTATGATGTAAACGCAAAAATGACGTGGAAAATTAATTCAGCGAATCTTTTATCCTGGCAATTGTATTCCGGTTACGATGATATTTACGGAATGAATACAGGAAGAGATAAAGTCCGGAACGAACGTTTTTATGAAAAATTCGGCTACGGGTGGAAAACCTTTATGACAGCTGTTCGATACAGCGGGAAATTAACTCCCTCTCTACAACTCTCCAGTAATCTTTACTATACAGGTTTAACCAATTTCAACAGAGTCATTAGTAAATTCACCGCCCCGGACATTGAGCAAAAAAAAGAAAATGTCGAGGCCTCTTTGATGAAAGAAATGGGTGCTAAAATAGCTTTCGAACAAAAGACCGGTACAAACAACAGGCTTTTCTATGGACTGGAAGGGGCAAATCAAATGTATGTGCCGGATTGTATTTACAAACGGGAGAATAGTAGTGAAATAGTTTATAACTCAGGGCAGTTAAGGTTATTCAAACTATCCGCGTATCTATACGATGAATACAGATTTAAACAGTGGTTTGTAAGTTTGGGTTTGCGTACCTCTTTGTATGATAATTGGAAGAAAAAATTTTTTTCGGTTGAGCCCAGGGTAAAAATAAATACTTTTCTTGGAGAGAAGAATAAATTGATGTTGGCCTATGATCGTATGCATCAACCGATTCATACGGTATATGAAATGAATTATAATTTTCAGGCCGATTATTGGGTGCCTTTTCAGGAAGATATTTTACCCTCTGCCAATCAGACGTCTATTGGCTGGAAGAATTTCACCAACTCAAACCTCAGTTTTTCTATAGAGGCTTATTATAAAACCATGCATAATCTGTTGTTGATTAAAAATCTGGAAAATTACATGGATTTTCATACCGATTATGAAACAGGCAAAGGAAAATCTATGGGATTTGAATGCTTGCTGGAATATTCGAGAGAACGAATTACCGGTTGGATTTCCTATACCTTATCAAAATCGAATCGTAGCTTTGAGGATATAACTTATCCTTTTAAATACGATGCACCGCATAGCTTTTCGGCCTTTGTAAGCTATAAGCTGATTCATAATGAAAAAACGACACATACTTTTTCGTTGAACTCGCAGGCAAAAACCGGATATCCGTATTACGTGCCTGAAATTTCGTATCCCGGTTTGGGTTTGCCAACACTCTCCAATGCCTACCCCGGAAACAGTAACATTTACTCAGTCGATTATATTCCCCAATACCCTAATGTGCGCATCCGGAATTTCTTCCGTTTAGATGCAAATTACACCCTCGAACGACCCTGTAAAAAAGGAACACTCAGTTGGCAGTTTTCACTGTTGAATTTCACAAACAGGAAGAATCCCTATGCGATTTACAAGAAAGACGATAAATATAAAGCATTTGTGTTGATACCCTTGTTTCCTTCTGTAGCTGTAAAAAGATGTTTTTAAGTAGGGAGTAGATGCTTTAGATCATATATCGTGGTGATAATTTCACCCCATATACGACAATTTCACCCCATTAATAAAAAAAACGAGCGAAACTTTTACATAATAACATGCTGACAAACAGAGCTATACAGCGAAACCTGTTTTAACACTTGAAGAATTAACAATTTGATGTTTTACTTTTGCCAACAAACTGCATTTACTAATGAGATTTCGTAGCAAATTGTTTTTGAGTATTACTACTGATGCGTTAAGTTTTTAAAATAAAGTTGGTTCTTTGACATTTTGATTTTGAATGAGTGGTCGTGGCTCAGTGACAAGTTCCTTGAGATTCTTTTTTTCTAAGGCTGACACTCTTACCAATGTGGCAATTTCTGTTATAGTATAAGGACTGTTATAGACAGCCTTAATTCTAGCTAATAGCAGATAGGAACAGATAGCGACCCACAGATGTGTTTTGACTGCATTCTCCGAACAACCCCACAGATGTTTGATTGTCAGATTCTGTTTAATGATTTTGAAGAACGATTCAATATCCCATCTGTGGCGGTATATGTTTGCAATCTCCAATCCACTTAGCTCCACTTGGTCGGTAATGTTGGTGATGAAATCCAGTTCTTCTCCTGTTTCAAAGTCACAGTACTTTACAAGGCGAAGTTCTTTGGGATATAGCTTACTGGTTTTGTAGCCGATAAGTCGTATGGAATAATCGCCAATCATTCCGGTTGAAGGGTTTATATTATGGTTACTTGACACAATCTCATATTTCATGTTGTCTTTGGCTCTTGTTATGAACAAGCCGTCATTGTCATCAATACGATTCAATGCTTTGAAGTCCACATATGCTTTATCCATTGTGTAGATGGCGTTTGGAATCACTTCCAACTGGTCCAGTATATTACTGTCATGATACCTGCCGTCGCTTATGAAGATGAAAACAGGGATGCTTCCCCTCAGATTAATGAGTGTGTGCATTTTAACAGCACCCTTGCTATACTTGCCCATAGCCCATTCCATTAATTTCAAACTACATGAAATTGTCGTGGAATCAAGTGCTAGCACTTCATGGTTCTGTGGCACAAGGTAATCAAGCCGCATTTTTGAATATAATGGCTGCACGATCTTGATGAGAGCCAGGCCAAGCCCCTCGTAGATACGATAGTCCCTGTTTTCATCTGCTCTGGACAAAGTAGATTCGTTAACTGCGGTTTTGATTCCAAGTCCATACAAGATGTTTTCATGCTGCTTTAGACATAAACAGATGTCTCTCAACGATTCGCATGATGTCAGTTGGCCAAAAAGCAGATATTGAAGCTGATTTGTACAGTTGAAATCTCTCACACGGTAGTTCCCTTTATACTTGTCAACAAGTCTAAGAAAGATCTGCCTGGGAATAAAACTTGTTACCTGAGTAAATACATACTTGCCTTCATTCATAATCAGTGGGATAAAGCCCACAAAATTACGAACTCATTTCAAATCGAAGTTATCAAAGAACGCGTTTAAAATATATATTATTAATAAGTTACAAGCGCTGATGCGTCGATTAACGCATCACTAGTA
>DATERO010000309.1:0-13545 GCA_035271465.1 Dysgonamonadaceae bacterium
TATCATATCACTCTCATTTGCTGTATATATGGTGCCTGGTCTGTGGGGAGCACCGCTTAAAGCAATCAGTGCTTTTGCTCCGCCTATGTACACACAAGATTTCAACCTATATGATGGTGCTGTTCATGCCAAGTCGTTAGATTATGAAGCAGGTATGGCTTATGCCAAGCAGGTGAATAAACCAGTGTTGATTGACTTCTCGGGCTATGGATGTGTAAACTGTAGAAAGATGGAAGCATCTGTATGGACTGACCCACGGGTTAAGAATCTGTTGGACAATGAATATGTTTTAATCACATTGATGGTAGATGATAAAACACGTTTGCCTGAGATAATTGAAGTGGAGGAGAGTGGAAGGAAAACCAAACTCAAAACCATTGGAGATAAATGGAGCTATTTGCAAAGACATAAGTTTGGTGCTAATGCACAGCCTTATTATATTGCATTAGACACTGACGGTAAACCAATAAGTCCATCTTATGCATTTGATGAGAATGCGGAAAGATACATTCAATTCTTAGAAGGTGGGCTCCAAAATTTTAAGAACAAGTAAAATAATAAATACTTAGAAATATGAATACCGATGACAAAGTTACTTACTTAGTTCATCGGTATTTTTGTATTAAATAGGAAATAAAACAAATGAATAATAGAGAAGAGAATTTAATAGCATTCAGTCGTCTGTTAGATATAATGGATGATTTGCGTGAGAAATGTCCATGGGATAAGAAGCAAACAAATGAAAGCTTGAGAGCAAACACAATTGAAGAGACATACGAATTGTCTGAAGCCATATTAAATGGTGACAATGAGGAGATAAAGAAAGAGTTGGGAGACTTGTTGCTTCACATTATATTCTATGCCAAAATAGGCGAGGAGAAGGATTCATTTGATATTGGTGATGTGTGCAATGCCATCTCTGAGAAGTTGGTATTTCGTCATCCACATGTGTTTGGTGATACCACTATTGAGTCTGCTGAATTGGTTGAACAATCGTGGGAGCAGATAAAGATGAAAGAGAAGAATGGGAATAAGACCATATTGGATGGAGTACCCACTTCGTTGCCATCTCTTGTAAAGGCTTATAGAATTCAGGACAAGGCGCGCAATTCTGGTTTTGACTGGAATGAGAGAAGAGATGTATGGGACAAGGTGAATGAAGAGATGGGCGAACTAAAGATAGAGATTGATAAAGAGGATGAGGATCGCATGGAGGCAGAGTTTGGTGATTTGCTTTTTAGTATTGTCAATGCAGCTCGACTGTATCACGTTAATCCGGACAATGCATTGGAACGTACCAATAGAAAGTTTATAAAACGATTTACTTATTTAGAAAAGGAAGCGAAGCAAAATGGTCTTAACTTAAAGGATATGACCTTGGGCGAAATGGAAGAGATATGGCAAGAAGCTAAAAAGGAGGATGTGGAATAATTGAGATATGGGTGTGACTATATAATTAAATGCAGTAGAGGTAATTCATGAATTATCTATATGAATTATCCCTACCACTATTCTAAGTTCAATTAGATTTAGAAACCTTTAAATATTTCAGGTAATTCTTCCTCAGGTGGATCTTTCTTAACCACAAATGCGCTAATCTCCCAAAGCATATAAAGAGGAATGGTAACTATAAAGAGTGAGAATGGGTCACCAGATGGGGTAATTAATGCAGCTAAGATGAGCGATCCAACAATGGCATGCCTGCGATATTTTCTAAATAGAGATCGATGAACAAGCCCCATGCTCGATAGTATCCAAAACACTAGAGGAAGCTCAAAAACAACACCCATAATTAAAATAAGCGTGTAAAAGTTGCTCATATAGGAGTCAAGCGATAACATATTCTCTATGTGCGAACTTAATTCAAAAGTGATTAGGAATCGGAAAATTAGTGGGAATACAATGAAGTATCCCACCAAGCATCCAATAACAAACATAATACCACCAAAAGTGAAAGCTTTCTTTATGTTTTTTGTTTCATTCTCATATAATGCAGGGCTTATAAATTTCCAAATCTCATAGAATAAATAAGGAATACATATAAGGACAGCGAAAGCAAAAGATGTTGAAATGTATGTCATAAACTGAGTAGTCATGTTTATGTTCAGGATGGTAACCGAAAATGAATCTGCTGAAAAGTCAGGAAGAAAGGGTAGGTATTCTCCGCTTTTTTCAAAAAACCTATAGGTTATAAAGTTGGAAGAGGTTGGAGCAAGAATAATGCTGTCGAATATTTTGGGTATGATGATTAATCCCACCATTGTGAGCACTAATAGTGCTAAAATGATACGAATCAAGTGACCACGTAATTCATCCAAATGGTCCCAAAAGGACATTTCATCTTTGCTCATTTGCTCTACTGCAATGTATTAGTTTATTAAAAACCGATAGTTGTTGCTATCGGTCTTTGATTTATAAGATTTTGATCTCATAAGTGTTTTGAGGATAACACTTTGAGTTTTGAGTAATAGTAAAAGGAAGTGTTTATTTAGTTTCGGTGGAAGAATCTGATTTAACGTCATCTTCAATGTCTTTAAGTCCTTTTTTAAAGCTGTTAATCCCTTTACCTAAACCACTCATAAACTCTGGTATTTTTTTTCCGCCAAATAAAAGAAGAATTGCTATAACTATAATAGGAATTTCCCAACCGTTTAGATTAAAAAGTAATGGATTCATGTGATTTTGTTTTTTTTGAAATGTTTGGTAATTGTCACTAACAACACAAAAGTAGAATTTATTATACTCAGATGCAAAGGTTTTATGAATTAAGATTAGAGAATGCTTTTATTTAACACGAATAAATAAACTTGTCAAGTATAGAATGCTTTGAATACCACTTAATGTTAATTTTCAGTCATATACGTTTGTTTACTAATGGTTTTTTACTGCCTCACGATTGTTAAGTCCATAAAAATAGGATAATGATCACTAAAGCCACCAATATAACGAGGTCCTAAATTCGTTCGATAGGGACGAACCCCACCATACTTTTCATCCTTTTCGCTCAAGAAATCTGCTGAGAAAATGTGTGCTTCGTTATTGTCTATTTTAATTCTATTGTTCATCATCAATAGATTACCACTCACAATGAACTGGTCTAAAATATCCCATTCTCCTTGGTATTTAAGTGTTCCAAAGTCTTGTTCTTTTATTCGATGAAAGAACATATTGTACAGCTCTTTTTCTTCTAAGTGATAATTGAGACTACGGGCTTTCAATACATTAAATATGCTTTTGTTGTTTGGGTAATCGTTGAAGTCTCCCATTATAAGGATGTTGGCATTCTTTCTAACTGCAAACAAGCTGTCTGCTTTATCTCTCAGTAGTTGAGCCGCATCAATCCTACTTGGTTCAGAAACTAATTGTCCTCCATAGCGTGAAGGGAAATGGCAAACAAAAACATCCAGTGTGTCTCCCGATATAACTTGACCAACTGCATGCAGAATGTTGCGTGTGGGGCGTGCATCTTTTTTTCTAAATTGAACTTCGTACTCATTCTTCTCTAACAATTTAAATTGATGACGTTGATAAAGTAGTGCAACATTTATTCCTCGTAGATCGGGTGAGTTGGTTACCAAATAGTCATATTGTTGTGAGTGTATTGGTGAACGCTTAGTTAAATCATATATGACACTGTCATTCTCTATTTCGCATAATCCAACCAGAGCTGGTGATTGCATCTCTCCAACAGCAGTAATAACACGTCCAATGTTTCGCTGCTTTTCCCAGTACTTCCAATTGTTCCAATTCATGAAGCCTCCAGGGACGAAGTCATGGTCGTTTTTCAAAGAATCATGTTTTGTGTCAAATAGGTTCTCCACATTATAAAACATAACCCTAAAGTTCTGCTGAGAGCAAACCTTTGGAACTAGAAAGGCGAGAGCTATAAGGATAAGAGGCAATGGAACTTTACTGTTCATGTTGTGTATAAATAAAGAAGGAAAACAATCAATCAGCAGTATGCATAATGGACTATTTTCCTTCAATTTGGTATTAATTTATTTCTAATGCTAAACTTCTATTTCTAGCAACAAAGATGGGTTATATGATTAGTTGTTTTCTTCAGGTAAATTCTCTAGAAGCTTCACAAATGAATCCCACCATTTTGCTACTGAAGCAATCTCAACTTTTTCGTCTGGCGAGTGTGCATTGCGTATAGTAGGTCCTATAGATATCATATCAAGCTCTGGATATTTCTCAAGGAAAAGACCGCACTCTAAACCTGCATGAATCACTTTAACTTCGGGCTCTGCTTTGTAAAGTTTCTTATATTCCTCTATGGCTACTTTCAATATAGCAGAATCTGGATTTGGTTTCCAGCCTGGATAACCTTCACTGTGCTTTACTTTTGCACCAGCCAGTTTGAATACTGATGAAACCATATTCAAGATATCATGTTTGGCAGATTCACTAGAACTGCGTTGGCTTGTGCCTATTTCAATAATATTATTCTTGAGCATCTTCACTGAAGCCAAATTGGTAGATGTTTCAACTATTCCTGGAATATCGTGGCTCATGCCAACAACACCATGTGGACATGCATACAGTGCTAAAACAAGTTTCTTTGTTTTCCTAGCACCAATTACTTTAGATGGATTTTCTGTTGACTCTAATACTAAGTTTACATTTGGATCTGTATGCTTCAATTCATCTTGCAAGTCAGCTAATAAGTGATTTAGTTTTACACGAACTGTTTCTTTGTGCTTGTTCTTAACACCAGCAATTGCATAGGCCTCACGAGCAATGGCATTGTGAAGATTTCCACCATTTATTTCTGATAAAACAAGTTTGAAGTCTTTGTCAACAAAATTGTATAAAAAACGATTCAGTATTTTATTAGCATTGCCCAAGCCGTGATCAATATCACTGCCAGAGTGACCACCCTTTAAACCATTTACTGATACCTTAAACCAGAAATAACCTTTAGGAGTTTCTTTTGGTTTGTATTCAAAGTATGCCCTAGTGCCTTTGCCTCCTGCGCAACCAATGTATATTTCGCCTTCCTCTTCAGTGTCAAGGTTCATAAGTATTTTACCAGTCAAGAAGTCTTTTTCTAAAGCATATGCTCCAGTTAAACCTGTTTCTTCATCAACTGTAAAAAGTGCTTCTATTTTACCGTGTGCAATGTCTTTTGATGCTAATACTGCAAGTTGTGCAGCAACACCAATTCCATTGTCAGCACCCAAAGTAGTTCCTTTGGCTTTTAACCAATCTCCTTTCACAACTGTTTCTATGGGATCTTTATCGAAATCATGCTCAACATTTGAGTTTTTCTCACACACCATATCAACGTGTGATTGTAAAATGATGATGGGTAATTTCTCTTTGCCTTGAGTTGCCTCTTTTGTAATTAGAACATTGCCAGCATTGTCTCTCTTCGCTTCTAGTTTATTCTTCTTGGCAAAATCCAAAAGATATGCAATTATCTTTTCTTCCTTTTTAGATGGTCGAGGAATCTGGGTGATATCGTAAAAATATCTCCATACTTCCACAGGTTTTAAGTCTTTTATGGTCATACTTGTAGCTTTTTGTTATAACGGCTATTTATTAATAGTCGCTACTGTTTATTCAAATGTTATTCTGTAAATTTACTAGAATAATTAATGTGCGCAAAAATTTTCGTATCTTTAAGATGAATTCTTTGTATATAATTATGCAATTAAACTATCTTTGCAACAATAATATAAAAGACTATGCTTAAAACAATCATCATATCATTTGCCTTATTGGCTATAGCTATATTGCTTATGGGTGTTAGAATTTTCTTTACAAAAAAAGGAACTTTTCCAAATACACATATTAGCGGTAGTCAAGCTATGAAAGATAGAGGTATAAGTTGTGCTACTTCACAAGAAAGAGATATACACAATCATGTTAGTCCCATCCAGGAAATGCTTAAATCAGATAATTTCTAATTAATATATTAAAGATGAAGAATAACTACATTGTCAGCGGCGTATTAGCTGTTGCATTAATTTTGCTTTACATTTTACACTTTACTTCTAAGCCACAAAGTAATCAAGAACAAGTTAAGTATGAGTTTGCCGCAGGCGATTCAAGTATCTCACTTCCGATAGCATACATAAATGTTGATTCATTGTTGATGAATTACAATTTTGCAACGGATCTTAATGAAGCATTAATGAGGAAAGAAGAAAGTTCACGTGCTTCATTAACACAAAAAGAAAGACAAGTACAGACAGCTTACCAAGATTTTCAACGTAAAATCGAAAACAATGCCTTTTTAACACAGCAAAGAGCCGCAGAAGAACAACAACGTATTGAAAAAATGGGAGAAGAGTATCAAAGAATGGCTCAGCAATTAGGCAATGAATTGGGATTAGAACAGCAAAAGCTAAATATTCAATTATCAGACAGTGTAAGAGAAGCATTGAAAGATTTCAATAGGAACAAGAACTTTGAAGTAATTCTCAGCAACACTGCATCAGATAATATCTTGCTTGCACATCCTAAATATGATATTACCGATGAAGTAATAGTGTATTTGAACAAACGTTACGGACCTGCTACTGCATCAAACTCTTCTGATAAGAAATAGTCTACTCAGATAATAAATATTCGTTCATATATCGCAGATGTATGAAGACCAATAAAAGGAAGTGCTTTAAAGTTCCATGACATTCATGAACTTTAAAGCACTTCTTTTATAAGTGAGGGTATCGACTCTGAAGAAGTTGTTCACAATTAACCCTAGTATAATCATATACTTAATTAAGCTCCACATCTATCAAAAGTAACAAAGAATAAGTTGACTTATGAAGCATTGGCAAAAATATATTGATAAGCACAAAAGATATGATGAGTATGCTGTTTCATCCAGTTTCAATTATGGTATGGTGGTTGTAATTCCTTGTTATGACGAGCCAAACCTATTTAACACACTTGATAGTATTCAATTATGCACACCTACGCATAATCCTGTGGCTGTTTTGGTAGTAATCAACTCAAGTGAAATTACTGATGAGAAAATTATACTTCATAATCGTAATACTTTCAATGAACTTCTTGATTATGCAAAAGAATACAATACATTAGAACTCTCATTTCATGGACTTCTATGTGAGAATTTACCAAAAAAGCATGCAGGAGTAGGATTAGCACGTAAAATAGGAATGGAGTGGGCTATTAGAGGGTTCATGAAGTGTAATAATAAAGATGGAGTGATAATTTCTTTGGATGCAGACTGTACTGTTTCTGAAAATTATTTATTATCAATTGAAAATCAGTTTTTAACAGTCAGAACAAATTGTTGCGTTATCAACTTTACTCATCGCGTTATTTCAAATATTGGGTCACTGACTAAAGCTATAGATCAATACGAGCAGTATATCTGGTATTTTAGAGACGCCCTAAAATTCACTGGTTTTCCTTACTATTATCATACCATCGGATCTGCATTTGCAGTATCTGCTGATGCATATGTGCGTGTTGGTGGAATTGGAAGACAGCAGGGTGGAGAGGACTTTTATTTTCTACAAAAGCTATTTCAATTAGGAGAAACAGTTGAATTAACAAGAACCTTTGTTTATCCAGAAGCTCGTTTCTCTGAACGTATACCTTTTGGTACAGGGCCAGCTCTTGAAAAGATCATCTCTTCAACTGATAGTATGTTGAGAGTTTATTCAATGGAATCTTTCTTAGCCTTGAAAGGTTTTTTTGATATCAGAATAAAGTTTTATAAACAACCGAAAGATAAAGTTTTAGAATTGGTTAAATTACTGCATCCATCTATTCAGAAATTCTTAAATGATAGCAACTTGTTATTTGCAATAACAGATTGTAATAAGAATGCAGCTTCATCTTTTACATTTGAAAAAAGATTTTTCCATCATTTTAATTGCTTTATAATCATTAAATATCTAAACTTTGCTCATAAGGATTATTTTGAGCTAACCTCGATCCATACAGCGAAAGATAAATTAAATGCTTTGCTTTGATATAACATCCAAGTTTAGTATTTTTGTAGTCTGTTAGAGGCTGTGTCCATTCGTTTAGCTTTCACTTAATAAGCACCAAAATATCAATAACTGTTATGTTTAATATCGACTACCTAGAAATAGTAAGTACGTTTATCGTATTGTTTGCAATTATTGATGCCACAGGATCTGTTCCTATCTTCTTAAACCTGCGTAGTCAGGACAAAATTATTCATCCAGAAAAGGCAACTTTCTATTCAACTTTAATATTACTCATATTCTTGTTTGTTGGAGAGTGGATTCTAAAATTATTTCAAGTTGACCTACAATCATTTGCTGTAGCTGGTGCATTGGTTATTCTTATTATCTCCATTGAGATGATTTTTGGTGTTGAGATTTTTAAAAATGATGGTCCATCTGGCTCTTCAACATTAGTTCCAGTGGTCTTTCCGCTAATTGCTGGACCTGGTAGCTTCACTACTCTTTTATCAATGAGGGCAGAGTTTGCGATGATTAATGTCCTTATTGCATTAATGTTAAACATGATGTTTGTTTTTTTCGTGTTAAAAAATCTCGATTTAGTGAAAAGAGTAATGGGGGTAGCAGGTGTTTATATATTGCGTAAGTTTTTTGGAGTAATTCTTATGGCTATTTCTGTTCGATTGATAACTGCTAATATGAGTGCTTTGATTCAAATAGTTGGTCTGGAATAAAAACGTAAATTGATTCTATCAGTTTTTGATTGAATTCATTTATTGTAAAGTGCACAGATACAAGTAATATCAAACACTCATTTCTCCAAACTACTTTTACCGACTGTTATTGACACTATATAGTTGTACTTCACTACTTTTAATCTGCTACTTTGCATTTATTAAAGATATAAAGAAAGAGAGTTTCTATAAATATTGTATATTTGTAGCACTTATTTGATGTGTTTATCAAAGAATGTTTCGAGAATTATTAGAGATCAATATAATTATCATTTTAAAATTAAAAACATGAGAATTGAAAGTATTATCGGTAGAGAGGTTATAGACTCAAGAGGATTTCCTACCGTTGAGGTTGACGTATCGTTAGAATGTGGAGCTTTTGGGCGTACTTCTGTACCATCTGGTGCATCTACAGGTGAAAACGAAGCCATTGAACTTCGCGACGGAGACAAAAAAAGATATGGTGGCAAAGGTGTTTTAAAAGCAGTTGCGAATGTAAACGATATTATTGCACCTGAACTTATAGGTTGGGATGCATCACAACAAGCTGATATCGATGCAAAGCTTATAGAGCTTGATGGAACCAAAACAAAGTCTAACCTTGGTGCAAACGCAATGTTAGGTGTATCTTTGGCTGTAGCTAAAGCTGCTGCTGATGCATTGGGAATGCCACTTTACAGATACATTGGTGGTACAAACACTGTAACTCTTCCAGTTCCAATGATGAATATTATCAATGGTGGATCTCACTCAGATGCAACTATTGCATTCCAAGAGTTTATGATTCGCCCAGTTGGCGCTACTTCTTTCCGTGAAGGATTACGCATGGGTGCTGAAGTATTTCATGAATTGAAGAAAGTATTAAGCGAGCGTAATTTAAGTACTGCTGTAGGTGACGAGGGTGGTTATGCTCCTGCACTAAATGGTACTGAAGATGCATTAGAAACAATCTTGACAGCTATTAAAAGAGCAGGTTACGAACCAAAACAAGATATTACTATTGCTTTAGATTGTGCTGCTTCTGAATTTTATGAAGGTGGTAATTACAATTATGCTAAGTTTGAAGGTGATTCAGGTGTTATTCGCACTCCAGCAGAACAAGTAGATTTCCTTGCTGAATTAGTTTCAAAATATCCTATCGATTCAATCGAAGATGGTATGGATGAAGGAGACTGGGAAGGTTGGAAAATCCTTACTGACAAGTTGGGCGACAAGATTCAATTAGTAGGTGACGACTTATTTGTAACTAATGTAGATTTCTTGAGAAAAGGTATCGAAATGGGTTGTGCAAACTCTATCCTAATTAAAGTAAACCAAATTGGAACTTTAACAGAAACATTAGACGCAATTGAAATGGCTCATCGTCATGGCTATACAAGTGTAACTTCTCACCGTTCTGGTGAAACAGAAGATTCCACAATTGCTGATATTGCTGTTGCTACTAATTCAGGACAAATCAAAACTGGTTCTGCAAGCCGTTCAGACCGTATGGCTAAATACAACCAATTGCTTCGAATTGAAGAGCAATTAGGTGACCGTGCAGTGTATGGTTATAAAAAAATAAAATAAGCGCGTTATTTTGCCAATCTTATAATTGTCAGAATGTATTATAATAAAAATAGCAGTCCTAATTGGATTGCTATTTTTTTTACCTGTTCGTACGTTCTAATATCAGTTTTTCTCTTTAAAATATCATCATCTGCAACAAATAAACTCCTGCTCCACATAAATAACCCAAAAGAGCTAAGAGAGAAATGCGCTTTAGATACCATACAAAGGTAATTCGCTCCAATCCCATTAGTATCACACCAGCTGCCGAACCAATTAATAGAATACTGCCACCAGTTCCTACGCAGTAGGCAATGAAGTGCCAGAAATTGCCATCTACAACAAAGTTCTGCATGTATTCGGGGTTTGCTAAAGTAGATAACATTGATTCATTTACCAAAGGATACATTCCCATTGCTGCCGCAAGTAGTGGAACGTTATCAAAGACAGAAGACATGATGCCAATAGTGATCGACTGTGTATAGATATTTGGTAAATGGGTTGTCATAAAACCAGAAAGGCTCATTAATACACCTGCGTGAGCGAGGGCATCAACTGCCAATAAAATGCCAAGGAAGAACATCAATGTAGATATATCTAAACGTTGAAAAACACTTGACACCCTTACTTTTATAGTTTCGCTCATGTTCTTTTTGTGGTTATACATCAACTCGGTGTAAATCCAGAGAATACTCACTCCTAAAAGAACTCCCACAAAAGGTGGTAAGTGTGTTGCAGCTTTAAAAACTGGAGCTAATATGAGAATCGAAATCCCTGAAACAAATACAACGAATCGGTTCAGTGGAGTTAGATAATAGTTAAGTGAGTTAGGGTCTTCCATATAACTTTCGTTCGGACTAGTTGGTAATTTCCCTTTCAACCAATACTGTGCAATACTTAAAGGAACTATCAATGAAATTAAGCTTGGTAAGAAAATACTTTTGACAATTGAAAGACTAGTTATGTTGCCTTTTACCCATAACATAATGGTTGTGATATCACCAATAGGAGACCATGCACCACCACTATTTGCAGCAAGTACAATCATGCTGCAAAATATCCATCGTTCACGAGTGTCTTTAACAATCTTACGAATAAGCATTACCATCACAATAGTGGTAGTAAGATTATCTAAAACAGCTGACAAGAAAAACGTTATGATTGCCACCAACCATAGCAATTTACGACGTTTACGTGTCACTATCCAGTTAGTAATAAAGTTGAATCCACCGTGGACGTCAATAACTTCTACCACTGTCATTGCTCCTATTAAAAATAACAATGTCTCAGAAATATCACCCATGGATTCTAGTAGCTGATGATTGACTACAAAGCTACGCACTTGTTCTTTATGGGTAAGATTCGACAATCCATCATTATGATAAAGAAAGTCAGTAAAGCTTTGAGCAGAAACTGATTGAACAATAGACGGAGCTAAATAAAGATAAAGTACCCACAAAAGCATGCCTATTAATAGAGCAATACTTGCTTTATTAATCTTTATAGTGTGCTCCATAGCAATTGAAAAGTAGCCTAATAAAAAGACAACAATCATAAAGTAAATCATAGACAACAATCTTTTTTAATTGGGGTCAAAGGTAAAAAAAGATGAGGCTAAATAATGAAGATGGGAATAAAAAATATCATTTATTTTCAAAATTGATAAACTCTTATTGTCTGTATGTGTTATTGCTATATCTGAAGAATATTTTTTATTCTGCAATTATAAAATGAGGGTTGATAAGTTAAATCTTAAAATACATTTGCATATAATCATTTATTGATATATTTTTGCATCATTACAATAGGAAAATGAATATATTACTTTCAAATAGAAATTGGTGGCGCTACTTACAACTCAATCAGTCGTAAGGAGAGTCAGCTATATTCATAAATAAAAAAATTAAACATAATGAAAGCTTGTCGCATCCGCGACAGGCTTTTTTATTTTCAAAAACAATCAACAACAACAGCAATACTATGACAAGTTATTTAGTGAACGAATCGGGTTTCTATGGTAGTTATGGAGGTGCATACATTCCTGAGATTTTACATCGTTGCGTGAATGAATTGCAAAATGAATATTTGAGCATACTGCAGGATGAATCTTTTAAAAAGGATTTTGATCAATTGTTACGCGATTATGTTGGTCGTCCATCACCTTTATATCTTTCTCGTTCTTTATCCAAAAAACATAACTGCAAGGTTTATTTAAAACGAGAAGACTTGAATCATACAGGTGCACACAAAATAAACAATACCATTGGTCAAATATTAATTGCACAACGCATGGGTAAAACCCGCATCATTGCTGAAACAGGCGCTGGTCAACATGGTGTTGCTACAGCAACAGTATGTGCATTGATGCAAATGGAGTGCATTGTGTATATGGGCAAAACTGATGTGGAACGTCAGGCAGTGAATGTGCAAAAGATGGAGATGCTGGGTGCAACTGTTATTCCAGTTACATCAGGCAATATGACACTTAAAGATGCTACCAATGAAGCAATACGCGACTGGTGTTCGCATCCTACCGATACACATTATATAATAGGTTCCACGGTAGGTCCGCATCCATATCCCGATTTGGTTACTAGATTACAATCTGTAATTAGTGAGGAGATAAAAAAACAATTGATAGAAAAAGAACAACGAGATGCACCCGACTACTTGGTAGCTTGTGTAGGTGGCGGAAGTAATGCGGCGGGCACAATCTATCACTATTTGGATAACGATTCAGTGAAAATAGTTCTTGCAGAGGCAGGTGGAAAAGGTGTTGATAGTGGAGAATCTGCAGCTACCATTCAATTAGGCAAAATGGGTATAATTCATGGTTGCAAAACATTATTGATGCAAACAGAAGATGGACAGATAGTAGAGCCTTATTCTATTTCAGCTGGTTTGGACTATCCGGGTATTGGACCAATTCATGCAAACCTTGCAGAGGCAAAACGTGCAACAGTAGTATCAGTTAACGATGATGAGGCATTGCAAGCTGCATTTGAGTTGACCAGAAATGAAGGCATTATTCCTGCTTTAGAATCTGCACATGCTTTGGCAGTTCTCAATAAAATGGAGTTCAAAGAATCGGATATAGTTGTCGTTACTCTTTCTGGTCGTGGCGACAAGGATTTGACAACCTATTTTCAAAATAATAATTTCTAATTATAGGGGTACTAACGTATTTAAATAAAAACTAAGCAT
Source organism: Dysgonamonadaceae bacterium (assembly GCA_035271465.1). GTDB lineage: Bacteria > Bacteroidota > Bacteroidia > Bacteroidales > Dysgonomonadaceae > UBA2632. Next base: position 13,403 of record DATERO010000309.1, read on the forward strand.
ATGACTTTCAATTACAAAACCCATACTAAGAAAATTCTTGGAGACTTGCATACTCCTGTAAGTATTTACTTAAAAGTAAGAGATGAATTCCCTCAGTCTGCATTGTTAGAGAGTTCCGATTATCATTCAAGTGATAACAGTAC
>DATERO010000310.1:0-8229 GCA_035271465.1 Dysgonamonadaceae bacterium
TGTGAAGAGTGAGAAAAATCTGAGTTTATTCTCATGTCCCCCCAACCCCGAAGAGATGTAGACTTGCTTTTTCCCAGAAAGATCTGAGCTAAGAGCAATTCGACATCCTATTAAGGCAATTGATGCCCAATTCTTGAGCTCTGGCTCAAGCGGGCTGCTTTGGTAAGTTTCAATAGATCGATATGCACCCACATCAGGGATCGACGACAGTAATGTGAGACTTCTTTTCTTCCTTTCAATAGAGATGTCTGGAGAAAACAAAATAGCTATCTCATCATCGCGAACAAATTTTACATTATCGGTTCTGAGTTGGTCAAAATAGCGGAAATACTCCATTTGTTCCTCTATAGGCACAAGTTCTTCGAGGATATGAAAAGACTCAACTTCCTGATTATTTAATGCGTTTCTTAGTTTTTCAAGTATGTCATTCCATTCATTCATTATAACAAAGATACTAATTTAGAAACAGCAAAATAACAATTATCTTTTTTTATATACTCTATTTCATAGCATATATCTTTAATTTTCATCAATAAGCCAATTTATTGGCTGGAATTTTTTAATTTCGCATCTACTAAGCTATTAATTGAAGAAGTAAAAGGAACAACCAGTTAATATGGGGATTTATTCCAACTATATTAAATATGGAAGTTACTATTAAAAAAAAGATATACTATGCGCGTCAAAATTATAAACAAATCCAATAATCCACTACCTGATTATGCAACTTCCTATTCAGCAGGTATGGATTTGCGAGCAAATCTTACCGAATCTATCACATTAAAGCCGTTGGAGAGAGCATTGATTCCTACTGGATTGTTTATAGAGTTGCCTGCTGGTTACGAAGCTCAGATAAGACCAAGAAGTGGCTTGGCTGTTAAGCATGGCATTTCGGTACTTAACTCACCTGGTACAATAGATGCTGATTATAGAGGTGAAATACGAGTTGTTTTAGTGAATCTATCTAATGACGCTTTTGAAATTAATCATGGCGAACGAATTTGTCAAATGATAGTTGCAGCTCATGCTACTGTTGAATGGGAATTGGCTCAAGAACTTGAAGAGAGTGATAGAGGAGCTGGAGGATTTGGCCATACTGGCAAGCATTAAACGAAGAAACATGACACAACAAATGAATAATAACAAAATAATTTTGAGTGTAACAAAAGCTATAGTGCCGGTCTTGCTCTTATTCTTTATGACAACAATGCTGTCTTTTGCTCAAAATGATAGTCAGTTGGTAATAGACTCCGATAATCAAAGAAAGTTCGATTCTTACTTTTACGACGCACTTAGTGCCAAAGCTCAAGGAAAGTATGCTGAAGCATTTGATCTTTTTCAGCATTGTCATGCGCTTGATTCTACTAATGCAAATGTATTGAGCGAAATAGGTAGTTTCTACAATGTTCTACAAGAAGAGAGTAAAGCTTTAGCGTATATAAGTAAAGCAGTTAAATTAGATCCCGACAACTATTACTACAATATGGTGTTGGCATCTTTATATAAGAATGTTGATCAGAAAGAAGAGGCAATTGACATATATAAGAGACTAATAGAGATGCATCCTCAAAAAACAGATTTATATATGGCTTTGGCTGAGGCTTATAATGATAATGGAGATCTTGAAAAAGCAATAGAAGCATTAGATGAGCTAGAAAAGAACGTTGGAATAAGAGAATCGATTACATTAAACAAGTTCCGCTTGTATTCGATGCTTAGTAAAAAAGAAGAAGCGTTTGATGAAATTAAAAGCATCATAAATAAAAATCCTGACAATTTAAACTACATTATACTACTAGGAGATGTTTATATGCAGGATAACCAGCTTGATAGATCGCTTGAACAATATGAAAAGGTTAAAGCAGTAGATCCCGAATTACCCGCACTGGTAATTTCAATGGTAAACTACTATGAAAAGAGTGGTAACTCTGAGTTGGCACAAGAAGAGATACGAAACGCTTTAATTAGTCCAATGTTTGAGGTTGAAATGAAGATGCAATTGCTTACGCGTTATATCTCTCTATTGCAGGCTAACAAAACTGACACCAAAGTTGCTAATCCTCTCTTTGAAACTCTATTTGAACAACATCCTCATAACTATCAACTAAATTTTCTTTATGGAAACGTTCTCATGTTACAAGAAAATGAAGATGAGGCAATGAAACAATTCCAAATTTATGCTGAGGCAGAACCTGAAAATCCTGCTGGATGGGAACAAATGCTTCGCATTGCCCTTCCCGATAGTTTAGATCAGGTGGTGACAATAACAGAGCAAGCTTTAAAGCATATTCCAGATGCTTATCAGTTCTACTTCTATTTGGGAGGTGCTAAATACCAACAAAAGAAATACCAAGAGGCGCTAGATGTTTACGAAAAGGGATTAGAGTCGATGAATGAGGGGAATCCTCTGATTAAATCGGACTTTTATGCTCAAATAGGCGATTTGAATTACCATTTAGGAAATCAAACTGTGGCTTTTGAGAACTACGAAAAAGCATTGAAGCTCAATCCGCAAAACTTAGGCGTATTAAACAATTACAGTTATTTCTTGTCTATCGAGAACAAGGATTTGGACAAGGCTGAACGCATGAGTGAAATCACGGTGAAGGCCGAACCCACCAATGCCACGTTTTTGGATACTTACGGGTGGGTGTTGTTTAAACAAGGTGCATATACTGTGTCCAAAATATATATAGAAAACGCTGTGAAATATAGCGAAGATGATCCTTCTTCGGAAGTACTGGAGCATTATGGCGATATTCTTTACAAAACCGATGAACCAGATAAAGCTCTTGAGCAATGGAATAAAGCCAAAGAACTAGGGAGTGATTCCAAAACTTTAGATAAGAAAATTAAAACGAAAAAATACATTGAAGAAAAATAAACTGTTCTCAAAATGAAAATTCACCATCTATTAAAATATTGCGCGAGTTTACTTCTTTTATTATTTATTGGAATGTATGCTTGCAAGTCTAAAGAAAAAATTATTCAAGCCGACTCTGCATTAGAACATAAAGCCAACTCAAAGCTTTTTGAAGACATTATGTACAAAGGGCTTAAGTTTAATACTTTCTCCTCTAAATTAAGTATGACAATTTCTACCGGGACTAAAACGGTAAGCTCTAAGGGTAATTTAAGGATTATAAATAATGAAGCCATTCTATTATCTGTTCAGCCACTATTTGGTATTGAGATGTTTAGGTTGTATGTAGAACCCGATCATCTAATAGTTTTAGATAGAATGAATAAGAGATATGTAAAAGAAACCTTTGATGATCTCACAGAAAAAAACTCTATTGGATTTAATTTTTACTCATTGCAATCTCTTTTCACTAATAATTTATTTGTTCCTGAACAATCATCTATTTCCGCAAGCGACTATCGCAAATTTAAGTATTCCGAAACAAGTGAGCAATATGTTTTATCTGCAAGTGATAAAAAATCAAATATTGATTATTCTTTTTCTATCAACGGTAATGATCAAATTACTTTAACTCAACTGGCTCTTCCAAAAAAGAATTACTCGTTGCACTGGAATTACAGTCAATTCTCGTTGATGAGAGATTTGTTCTTTCCTCACGAAATGATGGTTGTTGCATCAACTCAAAAAAACAAATTAAATGCATCTTTCTCTTTGTCCGATATAAACTTAGAGACCCAAATGGATCTTGAAACAACAATTCCTAGTAGTTATACCAAGATGGAGTTAAGCGAAGTGTTGAAAATGTTTTCTGATAAAAAATGAAATACCTGTTTGTTCTTATAAGTCTAAGCTTAAGCTTTTCTGTTTTCTCGCAAGCGAGTAGAATAGAACGATTGCAGGAGCAACGTAAAAGCCTGCAAACCGAAATTGAAACTACAAATAGGCTCTACTTAGATGTAAAGAAACAAACAACAACTATAGTGCAACGCATAAGCTTGATAAATAAGCAAATTGCCAATCGAAAGAAGATGATTGAGGTGCAGAACAATGAGATTGAAGCCCTCGACAATGAATTGGTGCGTTTGCAAAAACAAATAACAGTATTAGACAAAGAGCTAAACCAAAAGAAAGAACAGTATGCTAATGCTATTAAAGCTGTTATGCATAAGAGACAACAAGAGAATAAGATATTTTTTATTTTGTCAGGCAAATCATTTGGCGAAGCTTTACGCAGAATGCAATATTTAAGACAATACTCCAGTGTGCAAAAAAATCAAGCTAATGAGATAAAAGAGAAAAATGCGGAGTTGCATAAAAAAAAATCGGATGTTGAGCAAGCTAAAATAGATCGTAGCAAAACGCTTACTTCAATCAGGGTTGAACAAACTAAGCTTATAGAAGAAGAGAGAAATCGCAAAAGTGAAATGTCTGAAGTAAAAGGTAAAGAGAGCGAACTGCAAAAAGTGCTTCAAGACAAACAGCAACAAGCCAATCGCTTAAACGCAGAAATTGAAAAGCTGATAGCTGAAGAGGTTGCACGTCAAGAGCGTGAAGCACGTAGACTGGAAGAAGAACAACGAAAGAAAAGAGAAGAGCAAGAGCGTATTGCAGCTGAAAAACGGAAAAAAGAACAAGCGAAGAAGGGTAAAACGGAAAAAGAAGAAGAGATAGTTCGAGTACCCGACAAACCAGTTGTTGCAAAAGAAGAACCAATCATTGCAGCTACTGAAACATTCAACTTGTCGAAAAATTTTGTTGCGAACAAAGGTAATTTGCCAATGCCTGTAACAGGTGCAGCAACTATAATTTCATCATTTGGAGTTCAAAGACATAGCGAGTGGAATGTCTCTACCAACAATAGTGGCATAGATATTCAAGCTCAAAGCAATGCTGATATACGCGCAATTTTTGAGGGCGAAGTTTCCCGCATCATTGCATTCCCAGGTTACAATAACTGCGTAATTCTTCGCCATGGCGACTATTATACATTCTATGCCAACATAATAAATGTGTACGTTAAACAAGGGCAGAAGGTTAAAACAGGCGAAGCTTTAGGTAAAATATACACCGATGCCGACACAGGCATAGCTTCAATGCATTTTCAATTGTGGCAGAAAACAACAAAGCTTAATCCTGCCCCTTGGCTAAAGAAATAAAACATACTGAAAGTAATATAATATCATCATTTCATTATAATCTACTACTTTATGAATCTAAAACTACGTTTAATTTTGATGAACTTTCTCCAATATGCAATTTGGGGGGGTTGGTTAATTTCTTTAGGAGCTTACTTGGGTGGTAAGTTAGACTTTACAGGCGTACAAATTGGTAGCTTTTTTGCAACAATGGGTATTGCATCTCTTTTCATGCCTGGTTTGTTAGGCATTATTGCTGACAGGTTTGTACCTGCAGAGAAACTATTAGGACTGTGTCATTTGATGGGAGCAGTTTTTTTGTTCTTAGCTGCACCACAAACAGAATATTCAGTTCTATATACTTATATTTTGCTAGCAGTTGTGTTCTATATGCCCACTATTGCTTTGTCAAATGCTGTTGCATACAATGCACTTGAAAAATCGGGTTATGACACAGTTAAAACATTTCCACCCATAAGAGTATGGGGAACAGTTGGGTTTATTGGTTCTATGATTGCCGTTGACCTATTACGTATTGATGGACTGAAGTTTTCGCAATCAGCTTATCAGCTTTATTTTTCAGCAATACTCTCACTTATATTAGGTATCTATTCATTTACACTCCCAAAATGTGCTACAAATAAAGCAGGTGAGAACGTTTCATGGGTAGATAATTTTGGATTGCGTGCCTTCGCGTTGTTTAAGCAACGTAAGATGGCTGTCTTCTTTACATTTTCGATGTTACTGGGTGTTGCACTGCAAATAACCAATATGTTTGCCAATGATTATTTGACAAATTACTTTGGCAAGATGCCCGAATATCAAGACACATTTGGCGTTCAATATGCCAATATTCTTATCTCTCTTTCTCAAATGTCTGAGACGCTATGTATTTTACTAATCCCATTCTTTTTAAAACGCTTTGGTATCAAGAAAGTGATGTTGATAAGTATGTTTGCATGGATACTTCGTTTTGGATTACTTGGAACTGGCGATCCAGGAGGTGGTGTGTGGATGCTTATCCTCTCAATGTTGGTTTATGGTGTAGCATTTGATTTCTTCAATATATCTGGCTCGCTTTTTGTTGAACAGGAGACAAGTCCAAAGATTCGTTCCAGTGCACAAGGTGTGTTTATGATCATGACCAATGGCTTTGGTGCATTTATAGGCTCATACGCTGCTGGTAAGGTGGTTGATTTGGCTGGATGGCCCAATGCTTGGTTTATATTCACTACATATTCGGTGGTAGTGATGATTCTTTTCGCTATTCTGTTTCAGTACAAGCATGACCCAGTTAAGATAGAGCGTCATTTGGCTAAATAAGGAGTAGGTTGAAAGGGTAAACTGATAAATCTGTGAACTTTGTGTAATCGATGAAAGAGTTTTGGAGTAGTGGTGTTATGGGGTTTGAGTATTTTTATTGAAACTCATAAACAAAATTAATTCGGATACTTACGCTTCTTCATAATAAGTTCTAAACCATTTGCTAATGGTTTGTGGAGCTACGCCAAGGTATGAAGCTATATGCTGTTTTTGTACATTTTCGAATAAATAAGGCTTGTCTTCTAACAACATTTTAAATTGAATGAACTTACTACTTTTCAAAAACAATACTTTTCGTTTTAAGTTATTCAAAAAAATCAATTCAATCATCCTTATAAAGCTATCTATCTCTTCTGGTGCTGACATGATGATATCATCACGCATATCTTTTGAAAGCCTTAAAAGCACGCAATCTGTTGCAGCCTCAACTATAAATTTAGAAGGAGTCTCTAAAATATATGACTCGTAAGAACTCACAAAATTACCTTCTGAAATAAAATCAAACGTAAACTCGTTACCCTCCTCATCGTAGCTGTGCTTGCGTATCAGTCCTTCTTGAATATAATACAGGAAGTGTTCTTTATAGCCAAAGTTTGTAATGATTGCATTTCGTTTCACCCTCAATGGTTCAGCATATTTCTCAATGAATTTAACATTAATCATATAGTCATTTTTTATATTTACAATACAAAGAAACGTATTTTAGTTTAATTGAGGAGGGTGTTTATTATTGCTTAACTATTGTTCACAGAAAAAACTTGTTTTCTGAATCTAAGTTCAGAAAAAGTATTTTTATTAGGTTTATATTTGCCACTGTAATTGCAAGCTTAAAATAATATTTGCATTTCACATCAAAATAATATTGATATTCATATGTAGCGCAGTTTTGAAAGATAATCAATTAAGTTCTGTGAAATTTATCTCAACAAAATACTTTCCACACCTCTACTTGTTTGTTCTTACAGCAGGCACTCTCTTGTTTATTCCTGCTATTTTTGTAAACAGGTTTACTACCGCACCTTCATTGTGGCTACAAGGCGGAATAAGCATCGGTGTCATAGGATATGTTTTATTGACAAAAGGGCGGATCCCTCTTCCTTCAAAGGGTTTTATATTCTTAATATCAATATGGACAATTTATCATATATGACAGAACTGGGGTAATATCGAGAACAAGACAACAATTATTTCGCTCGCGGCAGCTTTCTTTTTGTTCTATGCAATATGGACGCTGATAAAAGATAAACACATAGTGTTTGCAGTTTTTGCATCAATAGGGTTAGCACTTTCCTTGTGGGGTTTAGGACAATTCACAAGACTATTACCATCTTATCACAGTTCATTCTCCATTACAGGACCATTTGATAACCCTGCCGGAATATCAGCATCATTGGTTGTCTTAATCCCATTTTCATTGTATTTCTGTCGCTATTCAATAAAAAGCCGTCGCCTACTTTCCATTATTGCAGCTTTCCTTATCATATCCGTTATTATACTATCTAAGGCACGAACAGCCATTTTTGCAACCACTGTTATTCTTATTTTCTTTTTTATTTGTTTATTAAATGAGCGAGATGTAAGATTCTCCTTTGCCCACTACTCAGCCATCTTGGCAGGATGCTTATTATTACTTGTCGGACTATTCTTCATGAAAAAAGATTCGGCAAATGGTAGATTACTAATATGGAAATGTTCAACACAGCTGATATGTAATCAGTAACTTTGTTTCCTCACATTTTGGCAATTAGAAATCACCACTTATAAAGTTAAAAATAAAAAAGAGTCTTCATCTTTGTAAATATCAAAATACAAAAGAAATGAAGACTCAAACACAACAATTTAAAAAAA
>DATERO010000311.1:0-7968 GCA_035271465.1 Dysgonamonadaceae bacterium
ATGTATTTGACAGCTATGTAAAGAGCCGTCCGTTTAAGCCTGTCTTTTGCCGGAGGGCAGATCCTGAAAGCAAAGGCAAAATAGAAAACGTTATCAAATATATCAAACAGAACTTCTTACTGAACAGATCTTACAGTAACATTGACAATCTTAATAAAGATGTAGAAAGCTGGTTGAACAGAACCGGTAATGCAATGGTACATAATACCACCTGTAAAGTTCCCTACGAGGTGTGGTGCTCAGAATGTAAAGATCTGCAACCCTATGTACCCGTAACCTCTTCAACACTTGAAAAAGGTCGTAAGGTGTTAAGCACAAACAAGCTCCGTTATAAAGGAAGCCTTTACTCTCTTCCCTTTGGTACATACCGTGGTGAGGAGACCAGAGTGCTTGCTCAAGAAGAAGATGGCTCCCTGGTTATTAAAACCATAGATGGAGAGCTTTTGGCAAAGCATCTTATTGCTGCAGGTCGTGGTGAAAACATTGTAAATAATAATCACCAGCGTGACAGATCAGCAAGCATTGAAAAGCTGAGCGAACAGGTAAAGAGCCGGTTCACGGATAAATCCGGTTCTGAAGTCTTCGTTGCAAAGCTACGAGATCGTTATCCCCGTTATATACGGGACCAACTGACTGTTATGCTTAACTGCCTTGCAAAATATACACGGCAGGACTGCGATAAAGCGCTTGACCTATGCCTTAGTAAAGGACTTTTCAGTGCTACCGACTTCAAGTCGATACTCTCTCAGGTTACTCCTATTATTGAAATCAATGAAGAGGTGGAGATTAAACCACTTGGAACACCGCAAACCAGGTTAATGGTTAATATCAAGCCAAACAGGTCAGACATTGATGTGTATCAAAACCTCTTTAAGACCAACTGATATGACAGCAAATAAAACAACAGCCATACGAGGATATGCAAAGAGGTTAAGGCTATCGGGGTTGACTCTCAATGCTCAGGATATCCTACTCAAAGCACAACAGGAATCACCAAGTTATGATGATTTTCTTAGACATATACTGGAGATGGAAATAAAGGGACGTGAAGAAAAGCAGAGGCTTTTACGCTTAAAAGCAGCCAGACTTCCTTTGGCACATAATCTGGACCAATATGACCACAGTATATCAAATGGTTTGAGTGTTACCCAGCTAAATCAGCTCAGGGAGCTACATTGGATTGATGAAAGCTATAATCTTATGCTCACCGGACCTTGCGGTGTAGGCAAAACCTTTATTGCTGCCGGCCTTTGTGCAGATGCCATTGACAAGGGATATAAAGCCTACTTCAGGAGCATTGATGAAATACTAACCACATTGAAACTGAAAGATATAGTTGCCAGTGCAAAAAAGGATTATAAAAATATCGCCACTGCTGATGTTATAGTCATAGATGATCTGATGAATATACCTGTCAGCCGTGATGACGAAAGCCTTCTCTTTGTATTTATAAACAGCATATATGAATCTACGTCACTTATAATCACCACTAACAAATCACCTGCAGAGTGGGCTCGTTCACTTGATGATGAAGTGTTGGCAACAGCACTCCTGGACAGGATTTTATATAAATGTGAACTCTTGCAGTTATCCGGGAACAGCTATCGTATGACTAACAGAAAAACTATTTTTAAAGATGAACAGAAAAAAGAAATTGGACAAAAAACAAAAATATAGAATGAGAATATTAACGAATAAATTATCTTTGCAACTGATGCACTATTGTTACTGAATATGCTGCATCATTGTTACCGAAAGTGTTGCATTGTTGTTACCAAAAACGCTGCACTCTAAATTACCGAAAATGCTGCATTCTTAATTACCGTTTACAGCAATAAGCCAAATATCTATTATAATTCGTATGGCGAAATAGTGAGTAGACAATATTTAATTGATGATTTTATTGGTGGTTTAATGTATGGACAAGAGGAGTTTTTTAAAAAATGGAATTTTTTATATAAAAAGCTAGGAATAGATTTTAAATAGAATTATTGACTTGTAAGAATAACTTTATCTGTACTTCAGCAATGTTATTCTAAACACGGAAAAACGATGACTTTAACGTCGCTTCGCGACCGTTTTTCCTCATCGTTTTAATACCATGGATAAAATAAACGATGAGAATTACTTGCGTAATCCTCATCGTGTAATCCATTGAGCTATGGCTTAATACAACTATTTAAAGGATGTATCTGTATGTTTTGTTTTTGAGTTATGTTTCTTTGGTTTATACTGCAGGATCATTGTTTTGTACCTCTCTCTCACTTCGGGACTTCTCTTATGAGCCCTTAATGATCTCCATCTGGCTTCTATCGTGAAAAAGATAATTAATAGTAAACTTAGGATTATTACAATTGCTGAAATTAGTCTAAATGTATCTGCACTCATGGTCTTTAAGTTTGATATTTCTCAAAATTAACTATTTTATTTATACTTATCAAATCTTATTGTATGTATCTTAAATTTTCAAATCTTGGAAAAACTGATCTGAAAATAGACTAATTTTGCTCTCATGAAAAAGGAACTAAATAGTCAAAAAATAGAACTTATTCAACCTGAGAGTTCTGAACAGAAGTACCCGTACATAGGTAATGTACAGGCTGGCTTCCCTTCTCCTGCGGATGACTTCTTTCATGACTATATAAGTCTGGATGAACTCCTGGTAGATCATAAGGAAACAACATTCTTTGCAAGGGTCTCCGGAAGTTCAATGGGTAATGATTTTAGTGATGGGGATCTTCTGATTATTGATAAAAGCCTTGAGTGGGAAGAAAATAAAATCGCTCTCTGTTTTATCGATGGTGAATTTACATTGAAGCGTATTAAAATGAATGATGGTAAGTGCTTCCTGGTTCCTTCGAATAAGGACTTCCCATTATTAGAGGTGAACTATGAACAGGGTGTGACTATATGGGGAGTAGTGAAGTATTCCATACGAAAGCACTGAAATATTAAACAGTAAATTTAAATGTACGCACTTATAGACTGTAATAACTTTTACGCTTCCTGTGAAAGAGTATTCAATCCTACTCTAATCGGTATGCCAGTTGTTGTTTTAAGTAACAACGACGGTTGTGTTATTGCAAGGTCAAATGAGGCTAAAGCAATTGGCATACCTATGGGGGCACCTGCGTTCGAGTATGAGCATCTATTTCGAAGATACAAGGTTAGAGTGTTCTCGGCCAACTTCCCTCTCTATGGTGATATGAGCAGACGTGTTATGAGTCTGTTATCAAATTACAGTCCTCACCAGGAGATTTATTCTATTGATGAGTGTTTCCTGAATCTGGAGGGTATTAATGTGGACCTGCAGAAGTATGGTCTTGAAATGAAAGCAAGGATTGAAAAAGGTACCGGTATACCAATAAGTATTGGAACTGCTCCTACTAAAGCCCTGGCTAAACTGGCCAACAGGATTGCAAAGAAGTTTCCAAATGAGACTGGTGGTAGTTATGTCATTGATACGGAAGAGAAGCGCATTAAAGCTCTGAAATGGCTTAAGGTTGAGGATATATGGGGTGTAGGTAGAAGAAACGCTAAGAAGCTTTATGCTATTGGTGTTTATAAAGCTATTGACTTTGTGAATCTCTCTGAAGCCTGGGTAAGAAAGAATATGACCATTACCGGGTTGAACTTGCAAAAGGATTTGAAAGGTATTCCAACTATCGAAATGGTTGAGCCTGAAAAGAAGAAATCTATTGGTACTTCTAGAACATTCGAAACTGATCTTCGTTCTTTTGACGAAGTACGTGAACGTATAACAACTTTTACTTCTATGAGTGCCGAGAAATTACGAGAACAGAATTCTTTCTGTAAACGATTGATTGTTTTCATTGGTACCAATCCTTTTAAGGAGCATGAAACGCAGTATTACCCGTCTATACAGATTAAATTGCCTTTCCCGACTAACTCTACCCTTGAACTGGTGAAGTTTGCTCATGAAGGCTTAAAACAGATATTCAAGAAGAACCATTATTATAAACGGGGTGGGGTATTGCTGACTGATTTTGTTGATGCAAGTGTTTACCAGCCCTCACTTTTCTTTAATTCTGATCCAAAACACAAAAAACTGATGGAGGTAATCGATAAACTTAACGATAAGTATCATCGTGATGTTGTTCGATTAGCTTCACAGGATGAGCGGAAGCATAAGATGAAACAGGCTCATCTCTCTCAACATTATACTACTGATATCAACGAAATACTTACAGTTGAGGTGTAGCTGATTAATACCTAATCTTAAGCTTAGAACTTGGTGTAAGATTTATTGTAGTCGTATCATTGTCTTCTTCCCAATCAGGGTATTCAATTCCAATGTCGTTTTCTTTTTCTTCTTCGGTTGATTCTGGTTCTAATATTTCCGATGATCCACATGATGGGATAATAAATAGAATTATTGATAATAATATTGCTCTTGAGTTCTTCATATTATTACAAATTTAAACATTTACCCTTAATTGTCAATTTATACAGGCTAATTTTTAATTTATCCTTTAACCGTTGTGTCACACTTTTTGTAGATATACCATCCCGGATATTAACTGTAGTCCATCTTTTCCAACGTCGCTTTGCAGTGTTCTTTCCGCTCATTCGCTGGACACCTTGCGGTGTCCGGCGTCAATCACTCCACTCACACCGCATCGCTATTCCCAATAGTCACCTCCTCTCCATTGCAGTGTGCATTTGGTCGCTGTCGCTTACGCTGTCGCTCCCGTCATCCACACCGCACCGCTACCGACCTGTTCCTACCACCGCTCTTGCCCTGTGAGTTCTGGTCGCAAGCTCCCTCCACCCACACCGCAATCGCTCCATTCCGCTCATTCCATAATCCCTTAGAGCGACGCTTCGCGTCACTACTCCCGGGATTATTCCATTCGCTACCGTAGTATTTGCTGTGTGAATTAAACGCTTCAGTGCATTTTTGTCCGCTTCGCTTCCAAAAACAGCCCTTACGCTATCACATAGCCTTGGGGTGTTTAGACGTATCGTGGTAAACAAAAAATCCGCCACAACTACCAGTGTAAGATAGTTAACAGTCTATGTGTTTAATCTATTTACAGGTATGATTGCTTTCAACATTCAAAATGTTGAAATATAGTTTATCATTAACGTTTCTATGTATAGTAAGCCTTAATTTATACTGTTAGGTGTCTATCTATTAATTTATTGTCTTACACAATTATCAAGTTTAGTTTAGCATTCTTTCGTGTGGTTTCTATATTTACCCGGATGTTAATCAATGTAATTCAATAATTTGTAGCAAAACATTCAGGCTTTCAAGTTACTTTTCCTGGATATTGTAAAGGTGTACCAATTAAACAAAAACAGGTTATAAGGTGTTCCTCCGTCGTTCACTTAATGCAATAAAACATATGTGCAAGGGCAAGCCCTGGCGGGTGTTATAGAAAATCTCCGCCCTTCGGGTAGTATTTTCTCTAACACCCTTGCACATACCACATCCACAGTCACTCTTGCGCTCCAGTAGGTGCTCATCGTGTCGTGTCTGTTTGTTTTATTGCATGACGCTCACTCGGTCGTCACTCGTGGCTCTCTCTGCCCCCCTTGAATCCCCTTTAAGGTATTCGCTTCGCTCATACATTTTTTATAAAGGGGTGCAGACGCCACTCAGTGTTTGTGCTCGCCTGCGGGTCGCTCGGGCTGCCCGGCTTGTCACACTTTTTGTAGATACTCCATCCCTTATTTATTGCCTTTCTGGTAGTTTGTTATTATAATATATTTTGTATCTCTCTGCCAATCTTGATTCTTGCCTTTTGTACCTTAGTCACTTTCTGTGATTATTCCATTCTCTCCGTCATAATTTAGCTCATGCTTCGCTTCAAATTACTCCTTCGTTCATTTCATAGTCACAGCCTGGTAATTTAACGTCAAAGGTTTCATTCAGTGAGTCAGTCGTTCCTCCTTTCTCTCTGAATGTCCTTTTCCTCCCTGCAGGATTAAACAAAAAGTCCGCCAAGCCTGCTGATCACAGTAGTAGTCAGGCGCGCTCGTATCCTCGCGCTTCTTCCTGCCCACACCCTCGCTCCACTCGCGTCGGCTCGCGCCTCTCACTACGCAAAAGAATAAATTCTTTCGCTTCGTTCGGATAACCTGTTTTTTTCCATTGCAGTTAAACATTCTTGGAATAAATTTTTTTGTGTCCGATAGTTATAGTTTTTTTAATGCAGTTTTAAATCCTTTTTGTTTAATATTCAGCACCTATTTTGTTCGTTTGGCCGTATCAGTATTTTACGTCTCTGCGCTTCGCTTGCGAGGCTTATGTGTGTCTTTGTATTGTTAAATTTCTTTGTTGTTTTTCCATTCTTTTGATTTAACTTGTCTATTTCAATTATTAGTTTTGCTTCGCAAATCTAATGCACCTTAACAGGTGCTTGATTTTTAAGTCTGTATTCATACCCTTATTCCTTCTATTATTGTTGAGGAAATTGTAACTTTGAGGAAGTAATTACAACTATTATGTTAAATAAATCATGCCATTTCAATAAAGTCACTTTATCACGTGATATAATGATTCAACGATTTGATAAAGGATTGTTGAGGTTTTCTTTTAATCTCTACTCTCTAAAGAATCCTTTGTGGATTCATATCGGTACTTCTTTTGAAGCAGGTGATTATTTAAAACATTTGCTCAGCACTAGAGATTTGACTGTTTCTATTTATTCTTTAATGAATCTGGTACTTGAAGCAGGTTTCAAATTCCCATTGGATAGAGTGATAAATATAGAGGATTCAGATTATAATGAATCCTTCTTTGAATGTATTGATAGTTATCTTTGGAACCGAAAACCTGATTTTTATGAAGAGGATCTGTATTTAACTTACCAGATTACGTATGATGTTAAAGAGAGGTATGATAAATATATTAAGGAAAACCCCAGTCCGGATCCATATGATGAAATGTTCACTATTCTTACAGATTCAGACATCACTTATTATAACGTTGTAAATGGTTCTTTTTCAGAAGAAAGAATTAACAATTGCTAGTCCTGTATATGTTTTAAAAAATACATTCAAGTTACTACCTTCCGGATAAATGAAATCATAGCAAAGGTAGGTTGTCTTTTATATTACGTCAAGGTCAGGCACTTCGTGTTTTCAAGAAAATCTCCAATTATGCTGGCGCATAAATAGTATTTTCCTGAAAAACCTTGCCTAATATAACGACGCCATGGTGCTATACGCTATGATTGCAGTTTATCCTTTCTCTTTCATTGACCTTACACCTGTTAAGGCAAATTGACGCAAATCGAAGTAAAATTGAGCAAATCAAAGCAAAATTAACCGATATTTTTAGCTCTCATATTTAATCATTTTAATTGCTTGAAGGAGTTGGTACTTATCCATATAAGTCCGGACCATGGCCGTACCATGTTCGTACCAAGTCTAATTAGTTTAACATTTTAAAGATTACAAATTATGGGTACTATTAAAAAAGGTATTCTCGGAGGATTCTCCGGAAAAGTGGGCTCCGTAGTTGGAGCAAGCTGGAAGAGTATCGACTACATCAGAAGTCTTCCGGCAAGCGTTAGAAATCCAAGGACACCGGCTCAGGTGGACCAGAGGAGTAAGTTTGCAACAGTTATTAAATTCCTGACCAAGTTCACACCAATCTTAAATATTGGTTTCAGGAACTTTGCAAATAATCAGACCGCAATCAATGCTGCGATGTCATATCATATTCATAATGCAGTTATCGGCCAGGATGGAGAATATGAGATAGATTATGAAAAGGTGATGATCTCAAGAGGTCCTCTTTACAAACCACTATTGTGTGAGGCGATGATTGATAATGGCGAGATTGCAATTGGCTGGGATCCGAAGCCTCTGGCCAACGGTTCTTCAGATGACTACGCAATAGTACTGCTTTACAACAAAACCAAAGATGAAGTAATTGTGGATGTTAATGGGGAAACCAGATCAAGAGGTTATACCGGAGTTGATTTCCATGAT
>DATERO010000312.1:0-18389 GCA_035271465.1 Dysgonamonadaceae bacterium
TGAATTATGAATCTACCCCAGATCCATCCATAGATTAGATACCTTTCATAGATAATTGAATCCTCTTTCGATGTTTGTCAACTGACAATACTTTGACCTCTACATGTTGGTGCAATGAGACTATGTCAGCTGGATTGGAAACGAACTTGTCAGCAAGTTCTGAAATATGTACTAATCCATTCTCTTTTATGCCTACATCAACAAAGCATCCAAAGTTTGTAATATTAGTCACAATCCCTGGAAGTATCATGCCTTCATTTAAATCTTCTATCGTTTTCACCTGTTCACTAAATTCAAATACTTGCACTTTAGTACGTGGATCGCGTCCAGGTTTTTCTAATTCATCCATTATATCTGTTAACGTGGCAAGCCCGATATTATCAGAAATGTATTTGTTTAAATCAATCTTTTGTCTTAAGCTTTTATCATTAATCAACTCTTTAACTGAAGAGTTCAAGTCTTTTGCCATTGTTGCTACAACATGGTAGCTTTCAGGATGTACAGCAGAATTATCCAATATGTTTTCAGCATCAGGTATACGAAGAAAGCCGGCACATTGTTCAAATGATTTTGCACCCAAACGCGGTACTTTCATTAATTCTTTGCGAGAAGAGAACGCGCCCTTAGTTGCACGATAGTCCACTATGTTTTGTGCAAGAGTTTCACCCAGCCCCGATACATACATCAATAAGTGTTTACTAGCTGTATTCAAATTTACACCCACTAAGTTTACACAGTTTTCCACAGTTTGGTCCAATGATTTCTTCAATTTATTTTGATCCACATCATGTTGATATTGTCCTACTCCAACTGACTTGGGGTCAATCTTCACTAACTCAGCCAATGGATCACACAAGCGTCGTCCAATTGATACAGCACCTCTTACAGTCACATCATAATCAGGAAACTCTTCGCGTGCAATCTTTGATGCTGAATAAACCGATGCTCCATTTTCGCTTACCACAAATACTTGTACATTTGTTTCGTATCGAAGATTTGTAATAAACCTTTCAGTTTCACGACTTGCCGTTCCATTTCCAATAGCAATTGCATCTATTTTATAAGTGGAGGTCAACTTAACAACTTTGTTGCCTGCCTTGGAATATTCATTCCGAGGGGGATGTGGGTAAATAGTTTCATTGTGTAGCAGGTTGCCCTGTTCATCCAAACAGACAACCTTACAGCCACTTTTAAAGCCAGGATCTACGCCTAATACTCGCTTTTGTCCTAAAGGTGGAGCTAACAGCAGTTGGCGCATATTTTCTGCAAAAACTAAAATTGCTGCTTCATCAGCTTTCTCTTTTGAAGAGTTAGCAAACTCCGTTTCCATAGAAGGTTTCATCAGTCTTTTGTAGCCATCTTTCACAGCTTCTTCAACATAATGTGCTGCTTCAGTTGAATTAATCACAAATCGTTGTATCAATCTGCTAACACACTTTTCATCATCGGGTGAAATAACAACACGTAAAAAATCTTCTGCTTCTCCACGACGGATAGCCAACAGTCGATGAGATGGACATCGAGATAAAGGTGCAGAAAAATCAAAATAATCTTTATATTTTTCACCCTCTTTTTCTTTCCCTTTTATAATCTTCGCTGTAATCTCAGCTTCGCGTTCAAAAATGCTTCGCACATCCTGCCGAGCGCGAACATCTTCGTTTACCCATTCGGCAATTATGTCAGATGCACCTTTTAAAGCATCATCGATATCCTTGACCTCGTTGTTTATAAAGAACAATGCTTTTTCTGTAGGTGAAGTAGACGGTTGTTTAATCAGCCATTTAGCTAATTCTTCTAATCCTTTTTTTCGTGCAACTTCAGCTCGTGTTTGGCGTTTGGGTCTATAGGGTAAATAGATATCCTCGAGTTCGATTCCATTCCAAGTACTCTCAATTTTTTCTTTTAGTTCTGGAGTTAATTTTTCTTGCTCCGCTATAGTAGATAAAATAAGCTCTTTTCTTTTTTGAAGTTCTTTAAATTTATCGTTTAAAGCTTTTATATTTTCAATTGCCACCTCATCCAAACCTCCGGTTACTTCTTTTCTATATCTACTAATAAAAGGTATTGATGCTCCCTCTTGCAATAATTTAACCGTGTTTTCTACACTGTTACTGGTCAGTTGGAGTGATTTAGAAATAAGTGATATAATTATAGACATAGTTATTTTGGTTTTTATTGATTACAAAAATAGACAAAACTCCCCAATATAGATATTCTTTCTTAATCTCCTTAAAAATAATGATTACCTTTGTTACTAGAGCTAAGGGTGTGATAAGGACCTCAACAACTTACAAAAGAATGTGGATAGAAAACCCTCATTACAATATGAAATATTATGGCAAAACTTAAATCAGTCTATTTTTGCAACAATTGTGGCAACGAATCACCAAAGTGGATGGGTAAATGTCCTGCTTGTGGTGAATGGGGAACCTTTTTAGAAGAGTTAATTAGAAAAGACAGTGCTGCAAAACAAGAGGATACACGCTCCTTTTCAACTGGAAAGAATACTCCTCAACAGCTCAATGAAATAAGGGCTGACGAAGAGCCGCGCATCAATATGCAAGACAATGAATTAAATCGCGTATTGGGCGGTGGATTAGTCCCGGCATCATTAGTCTTGATTGGTGGAGAACCTGGGATTGGCAAATCTACATTGGTGCTACAAACGATACTTAAGTTGCAAACCATTAAGTCACTTTATGTCTCAGGTGAAGAAAGTGCACGCCAACTAAAACTTAGAGCAGAAAGATTAAATATAGAAAATGATAATTGTCTTATTGTATGTGAAACGAATTTAGACCAAATATTCGGACACATTAAAAACATTGATCCACAATTAGTTATTATCGATTCAATTCAAACTATGTATTTAGACTCTATGGAGTCATCGCCTGGCAGTATTTCGCAAGTTCGTGAATGTGCAGCTGCAATTCTTAAGTTTGCAAAACAATCAGGTATCCCTGTACTCCTTGTAGGACATATAACCAAAGAAGGAAGTATTGCTGGTCCAAAGGTACTGGAACATATCGTTGACACTGTATTGCAATTTGAGGGCGATCAACACTATATGTATAGAATACTTCGCAGTATTAAAAATCGCTTTGGTAGTACTGCTGAGCTAGGCATTTATGAGATGATTCAATCTGGACTACGCGAAGTAACCAACCCATCGGAAATGTTATTGACTCAAAATCATGAAGATTTAAGTGGTGCAACCATTTCAGCAACCATCGAGGGGGTTCGTCCTTTTCTTATTGAAACACAATCTTTAGTGAGCTCAGCAGCTTACGGAACACCTCAGAGATCTGCAACAGGATTCGATATTCGCAGAATGAATATGCTATTGGCAGTGTTAGAAAAAAGAGCAGGATTTAAACTTGCTCAAAAAGATGTGTTTTTAAATATTGCAGGAGGTTTAAAAATAAATGACCCAGGAATGGATTTAGCTGTTATAAGTGCAGTGTTGTCATCTAGCTTGGATATTTCTGTGGCAAAAGATACATGTTTGGCTGGAGAAATAGGACTTTCAGGTGAAATCCGACCTGTCAATCGTATTGAACAGCGCATCTTAGAAGCTGAAAAACTGGGCTTCAGACGTATCATTGTTCCAGCAAACAATTTAAAAGGATTTACATCTAAAGTAGATATTAAAATAGAAACAGTGCGTAAGGTTGAAGAGGCTTTTCGATTGCTCTTTTCTTAATTTTAGATGCTCAGCTTAAATAAAATGATTGCTGTATCAATGGAAAAATCAATTATATATTTTTTTGTCTAAAAATAAATAGTATCTTTGCAACCGCTTTTCAAAAGCATCGGTACCTTGGCCGAGTGGTTAGGCAACGGTCTGCAAAACCGTGTACGGCGGTTCGAATCCGCCAGGTACCTCATATATAGTTCCAAACACTGTTTAATAACAAACAGGTTTTGGAACTTTTTTTATTCCTATCCTAACTCTCACTTTTAGGAATTAGCAATTTGCCAGATTCTACCGTACAAAAACAACATGCACAGAATATTCGGCTCTGTTTTATTACCAATTTAGAAATCCCCTTCGAAATCACTTCCCCATTTAACTAAAAACTATTATCTTAGCTTTTTAAATAAAAAAATACAACCATCTTTTAGATAAAGCATTCGAAACACACTACTCAACAATCTATTTAAAATGTCCGACTATTACCAATTAGCACATGGCTTTGCCAATCACACCAATCAAATTACATTTATTACTGGAAAAGCAGGTACAGGAAAAACGACTTTCCTAAAAAAATTAAAGGCAGAGTCTTTCAAGCAAATCGCTGTGGTTGCCCCAACTGGCATTGCTGCAATAAATGCTGGTGGAACTACCATTCATTCGTTCTTTCAATTGCCTTTTTCGCCATTTACTCCCACGCCTATAGGAAAGAAGGAATTGATTAGTAAAATGAAAATGCAAGGTAGGCGACAACAAATCTTGCGTGAGTTGGAGCTATTAGTAATTGATGAGATAAGTATGGTGCGCGCTGATGTGCTAGATGCCATCGATACTGTATTGAGGCATTACAGACATAGAGTCCACCAACCATTTGGTGGAGTGCAAGTTGTATTTATTGGGGACATGTTTCAGCTATCGCCCGTTGCAAAACGAGAAGAACAACACATTCTGATGAGTTATTACGAGGGCATCCATTTCTTCGATAGCCATGTAATGCAACAGGTGCCAATGGTTTATATTGAATTGGACAAAGTGTTTCGCCAAAAGAATGCAGATTTCATTCATATATTGGACGAAGTGCGTATGAACAAACTCTCGTCACAAAGTCTTGCTAAATTAGAGAGTACTTATAATCCCAACTTTGTTCCCAAAGATGATGATACATACATCACGTTAACTACACATAATTATAAAGCAGATTTAATAAACAGTGCCGAGCTGAAAAAGATTGATGAGAAATCACAATGGTTTTCTGCTGAAGTAAAAGGATCATTCCCTACTAATAATTTCCCTGTTGATATGGACTTAGAACTTAAGAAGGGTGCAAAGGTAATGTTCGTCAAGAATGATACAGAAATGCCCCGCAGGTTTTACAATGGCAAGATAGGTGAGGTTACTTTTATTGACGATGATTATGTAATGGTTACTTGCCCAGGAGAGGAAAACGCCATTTATGTAGAAGCAGTAACTTGGGAAAACATGACCTATACGGTGAACAAAGAGACAACAAAGTTGGAAGAGGAGATAACGGGCAGCTTCACGCAAATCCCTTTACGACATGCATGGGCAATTACTATTCATAAAAGCCAAGGGCTAACCTTTGACAAAGCCATTATTGATGCAGGCGATGCTTTTGCGCCAGGACAAGTATATGTTGCTTTGAGTCGTTGCAGGACATTAGAGGGTATAGTGCTGAAAAGCAAAATAAATTCAAATAGCATCCGTAATGAAGCTAACATACTGAAGTTCTCAAGTCGAAGGAATGAAGCCGATGAGCTTATAAAAAAACTGGAGGCTTCTCAAGTTGAGTACCGCAAACAATTACTGATTGAGCTGTTCGAGTTCAATCCAATACAAAAGCTGTTCAATTTCTTGAGAAGTGATGTGAACAAAGCAGGATCATCATTTAATGAAGAGACATCTCCATTTTTAAGCAACCTAAATCAACTCTTAGATGAAATAAAAGAAGTTGCCAATAAGTTTATTATTCAACTTACTCAAATATTCAATAATACACCATTTGACAATGCACTTTTACAACAAAGACTAAGTGCAGCTTCCACATATTTTGATGAAAAACTGGATGAATTATTAGGACAGATTACTGATTCACCCGCATATACAGACGATAAAGCTTTTGCCAAGTCATACAATGAAGACTTGCTCAATATTTATACCCAACTTGCACAAAAGAAACAGGTTATTACGAAGCTGGAACAGGACTTTACCATTGAAAACTACTTTAAATGGAGAAACAGCATCACCATCAAGCCCCCTAAATTGCAAACGCATGGTGGAAGTAAAAAAGAATCGACCGTTTCGGCTAATCCTGAATTGATGCAGCGACTCGTCGAAATAAGGAGTGAGCTCGCTGAAGAAAACAATGTTGCTCTTTACATGATAACACCTACCAAGTCGTTGAAACAACTCGCTGATTATTTGCCGCAAACGCCCAAAGAGTTTTTACTCATTCATGGTTTTGGAAAAGTGAGGGTGGAGAAATATGGAAGTTTCTTTCTGGAGGAAATCAGAAAATATTGTAAAGAAAAGAACCTTACTTCGAGTATGAACGAACTGGAGCTATCGCCCGCCAAAGAGAGGACTACAAAACCCAAACAAGTAAAAGGTGCAACACAGAGAGAAAGCTTAGAGTTATATACTGATGGCAAAACAATTGAAGAGATTACGCAAATAAGAAATTTGAAAGAAAGTACAATTGCAGGTCATTTAGCAAAGTTTTTAGAAACTGGTGAAACAAAAATTGAAGATTTTTTATCATCTACCAAAAGAGAAGAAGCATTGCGACTTTTAAAGGAGAAACCCAATCAACCTGCTTACGCAATTCTTGCAAATATGCTTACACCCATTGAATATCAATTTTTTCTTTCGTGGCAGAGGCTACAACTGAAACAGGAGCAAGAATAGGCTCAAACTATTTTAATACGAATGTTAAGCTTTAAAAGCTCATATTTATTTAATCTAATATCACTTTGTTTTACAGCTGTAATAACAAGATTAGATTATTATACCTATTACTGTTCATGATCTCCAAATCTTCTATTAGTTGTCAACTATCATTCTCAAAACATTCCATTTGAATTGTGTAAAATCGAAGCTCACCATGCATGAACTCTTATCGTAAATAGATATTCCTATTGTGATTTTATCATAACGCACTTTATAAACGATTAAGTAACTAACTGTTGCGTGATCATTCCAATTGCAGCGTAGATCAAAGAGCACTGCATGTTCAGATCTACTTAACACATATAGGTTGATAAGTGCTGCTATTTCAGAACTGCTTCACCCGGTAGGGTTTTATTGTACTGCCATCGCAGCACTACTTTACCTATATAGGTTTTATACCTCTGCCTTTGCAGTGCTACTTTACCCATATAGGTTTTATAGCTCTGACTTTGCAGTGCTACTTTACCTGAATGGGTTAGAAAGCACTGTCAATGCAGAGCAATATAATTTACTCTATAATTTGAGTGATGTTAATGCCAGAATCTCATTAATCCTTTGTAGGATGAATGAATTGAGAGCATGGACCATCAATTCTAATTGCAGCTATAGTAAACAGGACCTAGAAATGATTAACATTCTCTGATATTGGAGTAAGTGGAGGTTTGTATCGCACTTATTCATTTTCGGTAGTAGTTCTTAGAGAATGAGAGGGTGAGAAAAATAAAAAGATAGATATTCTTAGTTATAATGAATAATATACGTGATAAG
Source organism: Dysgonamonadaceae bacterium (assembly GCA_035271465.1). Taxonomy (GTDB): domain Bacteria; phylum Bacteroidota; class Bacteroidia; order Bacteroidales; family Dysgonomonadaceae; genus UBA2632. Next base: position 7,430 of record DATERO010000312.1, read on the forward strand.
AGTCTATGTTTAATTACTCACTGTTAGCTTATAGATCAGAAAAAAATGCGGATAATTAATCCGCATTTCAATTTTATTTGTATGAAAGAGTAAAGAGATGAAGTGTACAGTAGTTTACAATTGATCAAATGGAAGTGAAGCAATCACATCCGATATTTTATCCACCCCTTCTTTCATTGGTTTGCTCACCATTGGTTTTATAAAGGTATTTAAATCTGCTCTGAGTGTAATTTTCATACGAGTGTCATCTTCAGCTTTTGAAACAAGCTGTACCCAAACATTGACTTCAAAAGGCAGCTGTTCCGATCTAAATTTGATTGTTTTATTTGGTTCACGATCTACAACCACAAATTTCACTCTGCCCACTGGTGCAACTGAAAAAGAACAACTATCTTGATCGCATGTAAATTCTGTAATTTTATCTGAAGGCAATCTGTCTTTCAGCAGTTCCAATTTACTTAAATCGGATAGCACATCAAAAACCATCTTATTTGGATGTGCTATTTTTTTTATATCGCTTACAAATTCTGTCATATTTGATTTTGTCTGTTTATGCTTACTTACTTCTTCCCCAGGTATCTGGGTTTTTTCTCCAATCTTGCAGTGTTTGCAATTCCGATTCATCTATGTACTCGGTTCGCAGAGCCTCTTCCAATATAGCATCGTAGTTGCTCAAGCTTGTGAGTTTCACTTTGGCGTCACTCATGTTTTTTGTAGCAATAGGGAAACCATAAGTGAAAATGGATAGCATGCCAATTACATCAGCACCATTCTTACGAATAGCTTCAACAGCTTTAAGACTACTTTGACCTGTAGAAACCAAATCTTCAATTACTACAACTTTATGCTTTGGCTTCAGATCTCCTTCAATTAAGTTTTCAAGACCATGTCCTTTAGGAGTGGCTCTTATATAAACAAAAGGGAGTCCAAGCAAATCTGCAACCAATGCACCAGGAGCTATAGCACCTGTAGCAACACCAGCAATGGCTTCAACGTTTGGATGTTTCTCAAGAATTATGCGACTAAATTGTATTTTAAGGAAGTTTCGAGTGTCAGGATAAGACATTAATTTTCTATTATCGCAATATATAGGTGATTTCCATCCTGATGCCCAAGTAAAAGGGTTTGACGGTTGTAGCTTTATAGCTTTGAGTTTTAAAAGTTGTTCGGCTGTAATTTTTTCTAATGTCTTCATATTCTATATTGTTTTTCTTGAGAAGCCACAAAAATAGTGTTTTTAGTGTAACTTTTCTAATTAATAAAAAGATATTACAGTAAAATATATTGATTGAGATATTTAAAATCAGAAAGCTTGTCCAATTGTAGCAATACTTATTTTAATATTCTTACATTTAAGTAAAGCCTTAGCACATGCTTCAATAGTTGATCCAGTGGTTATAATATCATCAACCAGTAAAATATGTTTATTTTCAAAAGTAGCTATGTCTTTCATTTCGAATATACCCTCAACATTTTCCCACCGCTGACTTTTTGATAATTTTGTTTGGGTAGGGTTATGGATAACTCTAACTAGATGTTCTACTGAAATGGGAAGGGAGGTAGCTTTAGATATCCCTTTTGCAAATATTTCTGCTTGGTTATATCCACGGATTGTTTTTTTTATTGGGTGAAGCGGTACAGGTACTATCACCTCGATCGGTTTAATAAAATCACTTTGCAGTAAATCTCTGCCAAAAAGATCTCCTATCAACTCACCAATGAAAGGTTTGTTTTTGTATTTCAGTTCGTGAATAAGCAACTGTAAATATCCTTCTTTAGTAAATATCGAAAATGTTGCAATTCTAATAAAGGGAAAGCGTCCCGATATAAGTGTTTCAACATCATTGTCTGGCTTGTTGAAGTTGTTTGTTCGTGGCAACTTATAAATACATTGCAAGCAAATCCCTCTTTCACTGGTCAATAGTTTGGTTTTACAAATGACGCATCTTTCAGTTAGAAAATGATGGGATAATTCTTTAATTAACCAACTCGATTTCACGTTACTTCAGATTTTCTATGTATGCTAATATGTTTTTCATTTCAAACCCTCGTCCCAGTGCAAACCTGATGAGCTTATTTCGCTTATCTTGCTCTGTTTTACCTTTTATAGTTTTCCATTTAACTCTTAATACATCTTCTAGAGAGTCATTGAGCTGTTTATTCGAAAAGTCTTGAAAAGCTTCACTAATAATTGATTGAGGTATTCTTTTTTGTTTTAGTGCAAAATCAATTTTGATTTTGCCCCATTTATTAAATCGTATTTTGTCATTTATGAAGCTACGTGCAAAGCGCAGTTCATCGATATATTTTTCTTTTTTGAGTTGCTCAATAATGCGTTCAACTGACTCTGTCTCTATGTCAGAGCGCATTAGCTTTGTTTTGATATCAAAAACACAATATTCTCTTTTTGCACATAAGCCTGCCATTCTGTTAAATGCTTTTGATTCATCTTCTTTTTTCGATCTGTTTTCCATTTAGTCAATTCAGTTTATTATCAAGGCTTCATCCCTCTAATCATCCGGCTATTTCCAGATATATCCTTTCTTAATTCTATATTTGAAAAGCCTTTACTTTTAAGGAGTTCTATAATATCAAATCCTTTAGCTTGATTAATCTCAAAATATAAATAACCTTTGTCGTTCAGTATTTTCACTGCAATATCAGCAATCTTATTATAAAAAATCAACGATTCTTCATCTGGTACAAACAGGGCTTCATGTGGTTCGAAATCAAGCACATTCTCTTCCAATTCTTTTTTTTCTGAGAAAGTTATATAAGGAGGATTACTAACGATTATATCAAAATGCTTATCGATATTGACAGGTTCTAATACATTTACATTTGAGAATTTTACGGACACATTATTGTTATTTGCATTATCTCTTGCCACCTCTAAAGCTTTCTCCGATATGTCCCAGGCATCTACTGTTCCATAATGTAAATGCTTAGCCAATGCAATGGCAATGCATCCGCTGCCTGTGCCAATGTCTAATAAATGAGGGTTTACTTGTTTAGTTTCTAACAATATCCATTCTACTAACTCTTCTGTTTCAGGTCGTGGAATCAAAACATTTGAATTAACCTTGAAATCTAAACCATAGAATTCCGTTTTACCTAATACATATTGAATTGGCTCATTCTTTTGCAAGCGTTCTACAATGTAAATAATCTTTTGTTTTTCGTTATTAGATAAATTCTTAAATTTGCAGTTAACTATATCCGTAAATGACAAATTACTCACATCTTTGAGGATTAGCGAAGAAAGAATTCTAAGTTCGCTTTTTGTGAAGTGATTAGTTAATTGAGAATTAATATATTCAATAGGGTTGCCAAACATTGTGAGTCTTTTATTAGAATGTAAATAACAAAGATAAAAAAAATGTGTGCCGATGAGTCCAACAGATGAGAAATATATGCTGCGTTGCTTACAATTAGCCAAGAAAGGTGAAGGTGCTACTAAGAATAACCCTATGGTTGGATGCGTAATTGTACACAATAATCAAATCATTGGGGAAGGATATCATCGTAGAATTGGGGGTTCTCATGCTGAAGTAATTGCAATAGAATCTGTGAGAGACAACACTCTTTTGTCTGAGTCTACTATGTATGTATCACTTGAGCCTTGCTTTCACCATGGAAAAACACCACCATGTGCAGAGCTAATTGTTTTGAAAAAGATTCTAAAAGTAGTGATTGCTGTGAAAGATCCAGATCCAAGAGTTTCAGGTAAAGGCATACAATTGTTGAAAGATGCCGGGTTAGATGTAAAAGTAGGAATTTTAGAAAATCAAGCTAAAAGCTTAAATCGAATATTTTTTACAAATAAAAGAGAAAATCGACCTTATATAATATTGAAGTGGGCACAAACAAAGGATGGCTTTATAGATAATATTAGAGAAGATGTTAATACATCAGCGCTTAAACTTTCCAATAGTATAACGCAAAGTATAGTACATAGATTACGCGCTAATAACATGGGGATTATGGTTGGTACCAATACAGCACTTAAAGACAATCCAACACTGAATGCTCGTAAGTGGTGCGGAGATAATCCAGTTCGTGTCGTGATAGATAGAAATGGGAAACTTCCAACGAGCAGTAATCTTTTTAACTCTGAAGCGAGAACAATCGTATTTACTGAATTAACAGACTATCCTCGCATTCAAAACACAGAAAGCATTTGCATCAATTTTAAGAATGATGTGAATACTCAAGTTTTGGAGGAAATATATAAATTAAATATAGCATCAGTACTCATTGAAGGAGGCAATTTATTAATCACTTCTTTTGTAGAAAAAGAGTTGTGGGATGAGGCTTTTATAGAGGTCTCTAATATTGAGATCGGCTGTGGTATTAGTGCTCCCTTAATTGATGGAGATTTGATAAATGCTAAAAAGTATATAGAATCCTTTCATTTTCATATAAAGAGAAGAATAAGTCGAAATTAAAATTAAATACGATGTTATCTATGGTATAAGAGGAAAATCTTCCTACTTTTGCAGAGATTAAATAGATTATACAATTTTTTTGAAACAAATGATATCTAACCGGTTCTATTACAGTTTTACTCTTCTGGCAATCGCTGTTATTTTGAGTTCGTGCCTTGGTTCGAGTGTAGAAAACATGGATAATACTATATCTCGTGATGCCCAAATAACATCTGTACAAATGTCATCCTATGAAGATACCTTGAAAGTGTTGCCCAAAGTGTATTTTTCGATTGATCAAGTATCTTCAGTTCCTTTGATATTCAATAAGGACTCACTACCTTATCTTTTTGATGTGTCGAATGTAAGTTTAAAGTTGCAAACTAAGGGAGCGAGCGGAATAAAGCTACATTTAATCAATCCAGACAGCTCTTATATTTGGAATCAAACTGACTCTGTGGAAATAAATAAACTAAAGCATATCGAAGTATTTGCACAGGATGGTATTACAACTAAAAGATACACTATTCAACTAAATACACATCAGCAAGACCCAGATATTATCTTTTGGCAAAATATTATTAATGGCTATATGCCTCAGCCTAATAAACAGGTTACCGTTTCAGATAACAGTCACTTTTTCACATATTACAAGTTGAACAATAATATATTACTAACTACTTCATCAATTGATGATGGTACACAGTGGTCGAGTCAGCAATTAAGTGGATTGCCTCAAGACATTGTTTTAAAAACTATCCAAAATATTGTTTTTGATGAAAATAGAAAGTGGTATGCATTAGATATAGAAAATAAAATTTATACATCGATAAATGGTAAAGAGTGGAATACGCTAAACACATCTCATACAGTAAAATCAATATTTGGGAAATTGCCATCATTTACAAAAGACTCTATTTTAACGGTAATAGAAGATGAAGGGGAATATAAATTTGCAAAAACAAAAGATTTCTCATCATTTCATATCCTTAATAATGTCCCTACCGGATTTCCGGTAAGTGAATATACCTTTACGACGGTCAAAGACTCTCTTAATTATACGGCAAAATACTTAATAGTAACTGGTGGCAAAACCATTGATCAGGTTTCGAATCAAAGAGTATGGCTTTTACAAGAAAGCGAAACTGAGATAAGAAGCACTTCAATACCACAAGTGTTTAATGTACAAGGTTCCTCTTTATTCAATTACGATAAAAAGATCTATTTAATGACATCGTCGAATAATAAGAATGTGTTTTACACTTCCTCTAATTATGGTGCTTTTTGGAAACAGGTGAGTGATAAACAATTATTCCCAACGGAATTCACTCTTCGGAAGGATCAATCAGTCATCGTTGATGAAAAAAACAATGTGTGGATTTTTGGTGGACATAACAATTTTAACTCGCAAATAGTAGAGGTGTGGAAGGGGCGTATAAACAAATTGTTTATTCAGTAATAGATCAAACTTATGACTTTAATCTTAAGAGGGGAATTGGCATATTTATAAATAAATAATTTAAACAATATTAGTACCAGCAATACAACATGTCTTTATTAAAAGAAATAAAAAATAAGAAGATACCTTCACATATTGCCATTATCATGGATGGTAATGGACGATGGGCAAAAAGACGTGGACTTGATAGAGCTTATGGTCATCAAGAGGGAGTTGCAGCTGTTCGAAGGGTAGTGGAAGGAGCTACTAAAGCAGGAGTCAATTTTCTTACTATTTACGCTTTTTCAACAGAGAATTGGAATAGACCAGATGAGGAAGTTGATGCGCTGATGGAATTAATGGTTCACGCTATAGTAAAAGAAACGCCTGATCTGATAAAAAATGGAGTGTGTTTGAAAGCAATTGGAGACTATGAGAGATTGCCATCTAAAACAAAAGTAGCATTAGATAAATGCATAGAAGACACCTCTAAGGGTACAAAAATAATTTTGATATTAGCCCTTAGCTACTCTTCAAAGTGGGAAATATCACGCGCACTAAAAAACATGATTAATGATGTGCAAACTCAGCAGTTGAAAATCGATGAACTGACCGAAGAGACATTATCTAATTACTTAACTACAAAAGGAATTCCCGATCCTGATTTGCTTATACGTACTGGCGGAGAAAAGCGTATAAGCAACTTTCTTTTATGGCAGTTGGCATATTCCGAATTATATTTTACCGAAATTTACTGGCCAGATTTTGCTGAAGAGCATTTATACAAAGCAATCTCTGACTATCAATCTCGGGAACGACGCTTTGGAAAAACTAGTGAGCAAATCAATAAAGAACAAAAAACAGATTAAACTATCTGTAACAGCATAATACAGAGAAACGAAAAAATTAAACAATGTTGAATAAAGCATACATTTGCATAGTGATATTTTATTTAGCCTTTCAGGCGAATATCTTAGGACAAGTTGTAACAGAAGATCGTAGTACAACAACTCCTACTGATTCTATCATTACGAATCCTACTATTAACTATACGGCAACTCCAAAAAAATATACAATTGAAGAAATTAAGGTTACTGGCCTTGAAGGAACAATGTACGAAGAGCAAGACTTTGTTATGATAAACTTCTCTGGTTTATCTGTTGGACAAGAGGTGCAAATTCCGGGAGACGACATAACAGATGCTGTAAGTAAATTTTGGAGACAAGGACTTTTTTCAGATGTGAAGATTCTGGTTGACAAAATACAGGGGAGTAAAGTATGGTTAGAAATAAAACTGACAGGTCGTCCACGTATATCAGATATACATTACTCTGGTATGAAAAAAAGTGAAAGAGAAGATATTGAGAAGAAAGTAGGAATGGTGAAGGGCAATCAAATTACACCTAACCAAATAAATAGTGCTAGAACAATAATTAAAGCATATTTCGCTGAAAAGGGCTTTAAGGATGCAGATGTAACTATACTGGAAAAACCTGATGCCGAAGAAAAAAACCAGGTAATACTGGATATTGCTGTTGATAAAAAAGAAAAGATTAAAGTTAATAGCTTGACTTTTACTGGCAATGAAGCAATTAAAGATAGTAAGTTGGCATGGACAATGAAGAAAACCAACGAAAGAGGAAAACTTATTAATTTGTTCAGAACCAAAAAGTATGTCGAAGACAACTATGAGGAAGATAAAAAACTAATCTTAGAGAAATACCACGAACTAGGATATAGAGATGCCGAGATTTTGTGGGATACAGTATATAGTCATGATGATAAATCAGTTAATATTGAAATAAAAATTGACGAAGGAGATAAGTATTATATACGTAATTTAAAGTGGGTTGGAAATACTCAATATAGTTCTTTACAATTGGATAGAGAACTAAATATGAAACCAGGTGATGTGTATAATCAGAAAAAACTACATGATCGCTTAATTGCTGACGAAGACGCAGCAATAAATATTTATCAAAACAACGGTTATCTCTTTTCAAGCATTGATCCAATTGAAGTCAATATAGTGGGAGACTCTGTTGACTTAGAGCTACGTGTAAGAGAAGGAAGCAAAGCAACTATTAAAAGAGTAGATATACAAGGAAACGACCGATTATATGAAGATGTAATTAGGCGCGAATTACGTACAAAGCCCGGTGCTGTTTTTAGTAAAGAGCAATTAATACGTTCTGTTCGTGAGATTGCACAAACAGGGCATTTTGACCCTGAAAATATGATGCCAGATGTTCAACCCGATCCAGAGTCAGGTACGGTAGATATAACTTATGGATTAGTATCTAAAGGAAATGATCAAATCGAGTTTTCTGCGGGATGGGGGATAACAGGATTAGTTGGAAAGTTGAGTCTAAAACTCACCAACTTCTCACTCAAGAATTTATTAAACCCATCGTCTTATCGCGGCATTATTCCACAAGGAGAGGGACAAACTCTTATTTTAAGTGCACAAACAAATGGTCAGTATTATCAATCTTATCAATTTTCATTTATCGAACCCTGGTTTGGTGGCAAACGTCCCAATAGCTTTTCTGTAAGCGCATTCTATTCTCGTCAATCCGACATGAGTGATCGCGCACTTCAAGGTGGCTATAACCCTTATGGTGGTTATGATCCTTATGGTTATGGCGGAATGTATGGTGGCGGTGGAATGTACGGTGGTGGAATGTATGGTAGTGGATACCAGCAAAATATAATGGAGTATTCATTTGACCCTGATAAGGTGTTTGAAGTTATAGGAGCTTCATTAGGATACAGCAAAAGACTTTCTTGGCCGGACGATTATTTCTATTTGCAAGGAGAGCTTAGCTATCAACTTTACCGAATGAAGAACTGGCGTTATTTCTTAATCCCTAATGGAGTTAGCAATAGTTTATCACTCAACTTTACTCTTGCAAGAAATTCCATTGACAATCCCTTATACACACGTATGGGTTCGCAATTTACAATGAGCGTTGGTCTTACCCCTCCATTTTCATTATGGGATGGAATAGACTATAAGAACTTGCCAAAAGATGAAGATGGATATGAAAATGCAGAAAAGTATAAATGGCTTGAATATCATAAATGGAAATTCAAAATGAGAACTTATACTCCATTATCATCTTTAGCTATTAAGCGAACACCAGTATTAGCTACTCGTGCAGAATTTGGGTTCTTAGGATATTACAACAAAGACAAACAGTCAGAGTTTGAGAGATTTGATGTGGGTGGTGATGGTATGACTGGCTATTCATCACAATATGCAACTGAAACCATTGCCTTGCGTGGATATCAGAACGGTTCAGTAGGTCGTTATTCAAGTGCTTATGCTCGTTTAGGTTTAGAATTTAGATATCCACTTATTCTCGAGCCAAGTTCTACAATTTATGCTCTCGCATTTATTGAAGCTGGTAATGCATGGCGTAATGTGGGCGATTTTAATCCATTTGATTTAAAAAGATCCGCTGGTTTTGGTGCTCGAATACATTTGCCAATGATAGGTCTGATGGGTATTGATTGGGCCTATGGATTTGATAAAATTGGTGGTAGTAGACAAAGTAGTGGAAGCCAATTCCATTTTATTATTGGACAAGAATTTTAATAACTACCATTCTTAACATAATTTACCGAGGCATATATAAACGATTTATGATTAAGCTCGTCAATATATTAAAGAAATAAATTTTGACAATTATGAAAAAGACATTATTATTTATTGGATTGTTCTTTGCTTTAACATTAGGTGGTTTTGCACAGAGATATGCTTTAGTTGATATGGAGTATATTTTGCAAAATATTCCAAGTTATGAATCAGCAAATCAAGAACTAGAAAAGGCATCAGAAATATGGCAGAGTGAAGTTGAGGAAGTACAGAAAGCAGTTCAGGAAATGTACAAAAAATTTCAAGCAGATTTACCCAACTTAAAAGTAGAAGATAAAACAAGTCGCGAGAATGCGATAGTGGCAAAGGAGAAAGAAATCCAACAACTACGCAACAAGTATTTTGGTGCAGAAGGAGAAATGTTTAAACGACGTCAGTCTCTCATCGATCCCATTCATGATGCAGTATATAATGCAGTGAAAGAGATAGCTCTGAGTGATGGCTACCAGGCTGTAATTGATAGAGCTTCAGCAACGTCTATGATCTTTGCGTCACCCGATATTGACATTAGCGATCAAGTATTAGCAAAGTTAGGATATTCTAATTAAAACTTTTATCTTTGCCCATTAAAATTTAAACATCAACATTAAAAATAAACCAAATAAAATCTATTATGCTTAAAAAATTAATTATCTTATTTTTTGCAATTGCTCCTCTTGCATTAGTGGCACAAGAGAGTAATATTGCATATATCAATTCGCAAGAATTGTTTGGCCAAATGCCTGAACTAAGCAGTATTGAAACACAGCTAAATACTAAACAAGAACAGGTTAAGAAGAATGCTGCTGCATTGGAGGCTGAGTATAACAATAAGATGCAAGAGTTTCAAAATTCTACTGATGAAGTCACTGAGTCAATAATAATGGATCGTCAAAAGCAAATTCAACAAATTGAGGAGAGATATCAATCTTTCATGGAGAATAGCCAAAAGGAAATTCAAGATTTACAACAAAGATTAATTGCACCTGTGCAAGAAAAACTTCAGAAAGCAATACAGTCTGTAGGTGAAGAGAAGGGTTTTACTTTTATTCTAGACTTAGCTTCGGGTTCAGTTGCATATCATAGTCCAACTGCCACTGATGCAAATCCATTAGTGAAAGCTAAACTGGGCATTAATTAATAGTAGATATATTTTCGGGAATTGCGATAAAATTCGCTTTTAAAAGTATAAGAAAAGATGACAAAATCAATTTGTCATCTTTTTTTGTTTTGCTGCCGAAAGCTATATAAGTAAATCCTATTAGATATCCTATTGGGTTTTAGCTGATAGCAATGCAGTAATATAGATTGCAAATCGATATAAGTAATTATACTTTAGAATGAACTGAAAGATTACTCCATAAGAGAACTAATTGATAAAGTTATAAATAACGTTGTGTGTTTACTTTTTTAATAAAGAGCAGAGTTAAAATATTTTTGTATATTAGTATATAT
>DATERO010000313.1:0-3508 GCA_035271465.1 Dysgonamonadaceae bacterium
ATACGAGTGATGCATCACAATCTTCCAATATTGGGTTTTCGAATTGGTGACTTTGCTTATCTTACAGATGTCAAAACTGTGCCTGAAGACGAACTGCATAAATTAGAAGATTTGAAGATTCTGGTTGTAAGCGCACTAAGAAAAAGCAAACACGTTTCGCACCAAAACTTAGATCAAGCAATTGATCTGACACATAAAATTAATCCAGAGATGACTTATCTAACGCATCTTAGTCACCAAATGGGATTGCACAATGTGATTGAACAAGAGCTAGAGAAATCAATTTCCATAGCATACGATGGACTGGAAATAGATATATAATGAATATTATACAACTGACTTATATTTATTTAACTTAGCCGTTTGCAGCTTTTCTTATCTTGCTACATCTTATTTATGTATAGTCGGTTTATTTCAAAATAATGGATGATCTTTGCATGAAGAACATATTAGAAAATAAATTAAACTATTTGAAACAATCTAAGTCTAACAAAGTGATAAGACATTAATAATAACAGCACACATTTATAAATAGGGGAGCATTGAATATGAAAACAATTAAATTTTTACTTTCAGGATTGTTATTGTTGACACCCTTTCTTGGTAACTCTCAGGAATGGGACGATATATATGCCAATCCCAATGAACAAGAAACGAAAATAATACAGAAGCCACAGCCACAGCCACAACAACCACAAACGAAGCAAAAAATTGTAGTAATACAAGGAAATGCATCAAATGTTGATGTAGAGGCTAATGGTCGCAATATTGATGAGTATAATCGCAGAGGTGGAAACGAAGAAGTGGAAACTGGTCAAGCAATAGTCGATGAATACACAGACTACGAATTTACTGATCGTATCATTAAATATCAAGATCCTTCATCAAGTGTAAAGATTACTGGAGCAGATGAAGTTACTATATATGTAGGAGATGATCTATACAGTGAATATTACGAAAACAGAGGTTATAACTATAATATAAATTTCGGTTTTGGTGGCGGATTTTATCCATGGTATGATCCATGGTACAGTCCATACTCATACGGAATGTATTCTCCTTGGGGATACGGTTATGGATACGCTGGATGGTATGATCCTTTTTATTACGGAAGCTATTACTCTCCTTGGGGGTATAGTGGATGGTATTCACCATTTTACAGCAGATGGCACAATCCATGGTATTACGGAAGATATGGATATGGTGGTTACTATGGAGGCTATTACGGTGGTGGTTACGGATATGGATATAGTAGTGGTTTCAGTGATGGATACTACTCAGGACTTACTAATAATAGGTCAGGTAGAAGTTCAGGTGTTTACCGATCATCTTCAAGTGGAAGATCCAGCAATGTTGCTAGTGCTTCAGGACGAACAAGTGCTTCATCAAGCAGTGTAAATAGAACTAGCGCAAGTGGAAGGACTTCAAATGTTTATAACAGAACTTCAAGTATAAGTAGAAGCTCAGCAGTAAATAGAACTGCATCTGGAACTTCAGGATCGAGAACACGTATTGTTGATAATTCTGGAAGAGTGATAGACTCAAGATCAGGACAGACAGTTAGCAGAACAACTGCCACTACAAGTAATAGAACTGATGTAGGAAGACCAAGTAGTGCAAATACTGTTTCTCGCTCAACATCTACTGCTCCTTCAAGAGTATATCAGAGAAGTACGACTACTTCTCCTGTTCAAAACTCACGCAGCAGTGCAGTTAATAGAAGTGCAACAAGCGCATCACAACGTACTGGAATATCTACAACCCCATCTAGAAGCAATAATAGCGGAACATATCAAGCTCCAACTCGTAATGTAGCACCAACACGTTCGGTTACTACACCTACTCGTTCAACATCAACGGTTAGCAGCCCAGTTAGAAGTTCTTCAGCTGGTTCTATGGGTGGAGGAGCAAGTAGAGGAGCATCCTCTTCTTCAGGCAGAAGCTCGGGTGGACGTAGATAAACAATTATGTTGAAGAAAATAAATATTTAGACTTTAATTCTTGGCTGCCTCAAAACTATACGGTAGTGTTATTTTGAGGCAGCTTTTTTGATAACTATTAAATAATAGAGCAAAATGAAAAAAATCACTTATATAATTGTCGCGTTTCTGCTTATAGCTGGCTATTCGTATGGACAAGGCGAGATAGAAGCGAATCAATTTTCGAGAGGTGATCTCAATGGTACTGCTCGTTCCGTATCTATGGGTGGAGCTTTCGGTGCATTAGGCGGCGACTTATCTGGTGTTGCTATCAATCCTGCAGGAATTGCAGTATATAGAAGTTCAGAGATTGCAGGAACTGTCGTTTTCTCTAACGAAAATTTTAAAGCCGGAGATGTTTCAAACAACAAAAGCAACTTCAATCTCAATAGCTTAGGATTTGTAGGTTATTTCCCTACAAGTAATTATAATATACCTGTTGTAAACTTTGGATTTTCTTACAATAAAGTGAAATCATTCGATAGAGAGATTGGCGCATATAATGGTGATCGTGGAACTTCGCTTATGGATTATATGGCAGACATCTCAAGCAGAGGTGCTGGTGTTGATCCTTCTTCTTTGAAATTTGACTCTAACGATGATTCCGTTGATCCATTTAAGAGTGGTGCACCTTGGCTTTCAGTTTTGGGATTCAACTCTTATTTAATTAATGACCATCAAGACGCAGATGGATATTATTATAGTCCTTTGCATAATGAAAGAGTAAGCAACTCACTTTATCTATCTGAAAGAGGATCAATTGATAATTATGACTTTACAGTAGGGACATCAATAAACAATGTTCTAAACATAGGAGTTGCTTTATCAATTTCAGATATCTATTATAACTTATATTCTCAGAATAGTGAAGATTTTGCTACTGGTGCTAATGCTGGTTTTGATTTACGCAACTGGGTAACCAGCGAAGGTAATGGAGTGGGAGTGAAGCTTGGTCTGATTTATCGTCCAGTTCACTCTTTCCGTATAGGTCTCTCTTATCAATCACCTACTTGGTACTCCATGACTGATATATACTCAGCTGAGATACAGGATGATTTGAAGGAATATGTAACTGATGCAAATTATGAGCCTGGAAAAACATCTTCAGCTAACTTTAGGAATGACTATAACTTTAAGACTCCTGACAAATGGACCGCAAGTGCCGCCGCTGTATTGGGTTCTAATATGATTTTAAGTTTAGACTACGAGTTCAGCAATTTCAAAAACATGAAATACTCTGAACCTACTAATTCATATTACCCGACAGACTATTTTGAACCTGATAATAGCTACATTTCGAGCGATTATAAATTAGCTTCTACTGTACGTGCAGGAATGGAGTATCGATTCACTCCTCAATTTTCAGGTCGTTTGGGATATGCATGGATGCAAAATCCTTATGACACTAAATTCAAATCAGAACAAGGAGATGCAATGGTGTCTGGATCAACAACTGCTTACAGACTGGAGGGTGATGCAAACTATATTACAGGAGGTATTGGATACAGATTCAATCGCAATTTTTATCT
>DATERO010000314.1:0-7007 GCA_035271465.1 Dysgonamonadaceae bacterium
GACTATTGACAACTGAATCAGCACGTGCAAGAAAAAACATTATTCAAACAATGTACGTTATTACTGTACATGTAATCTGAAACAAAAGCAGAAAATATAGAATTCACAATTATATAAGAAATTGTGGTAGGGCGCAAAAAAGGCCCCGACCACAGGAATCGGGGCTTCACTTATGACTTAATAATAATTCAATATCTTACGATATATAAATTAGAGATTCATTAAGCCTCATTATCCACAGATGGCAGTTGCAAGTTTTTGACAGAAGATGCAACTGTCTTTTTTTGGTCTAATTTTTCTTCGAATCCGTCCTTAAAACCATTCCCCATAGTTTCTTCCACATTCAGATTTCTCATCATTGGTGTAGATTCAACCTCTGGGCTGGTAGATTCATTGTTAGACTCAACCTCTTCGAGCTCTTCAAGTTCCTTGATCTCCTCAAGGCCTTCAGCTCTCCTTTTGTTATTCGCTAATCGAATATTGACATCAGTTTTCAACCTTCTAATTGTGCCGTTCAACTCAATAACCAAAGGTGCATAATCAAGATCGGTGTTCTTTAAAGCCGCTACTTCAATTTGCTTAAACAAATCTTTCAACGACTTAACAATAGGAGCAGAAAGATCATCCGTTTTCACTTTAGATATTTCCGATGTCAACATTGACCTCTCCAACAAAAGAACCTTCAAACGCGAAAAAGAACTACGTAAGTTGTTAAGATCACTCGTAAGATGATACTCAGAAAACAATGTTTCTATTGCCTCATCGCGTTCAACAACTTCAAAGAAACCTTTAAGTTTTTGAAGCATAAGCCTTTGGCTTCTTGTGCGGGAAAGTTGAAAAAGATGTCCTTTGACCAACACATGTGCTTTCAACACCCCGTCGGTCGGATTATCTTCTTGCTCTTTCATCACAAATTTCATCCTATTCACTATTTCTTGAGCATACCTATAACACTTCTTACGAAGAGGTGGTAACTTAGAAGTGATGTGATGAGCACCGTGATGCCTGTTAAGCAACGTGATGTTTGACTCTTGATCCAATAACAGATCAAAAACATCTTGAATTTTGAGTGCTTCTGGATCGTGTTTTTCCACGATAGTAATTACATCTTCTGCCAAGGATGGAAGCTCAAGCTTAAGCAGATACGAAAATGGAACTGATAAAATTTCCATATTTATATAATTTAAAGATTATACAGAACAATCCTTAATCACTTTAATAAAACCTTCCTGTGAGATTTTTTGTGTTTTATGAAGATTGTGTTTTTCTGTATTTCCCAATATGGGATATTTGACACCATTGTGGTGACAAATAATTCCTGCAAAGATAATGAATATTTTGTAACCACCAAACAAATTAACGAAATAATTGCATCTTTTTCGAGATTTATTTTTTAACTCAACACACAAACCTTACTAATAGATACTTACATGCATTTTAACATGCAAGAAAACACTTACCTTAACTTAATAAACCAGTGCTTCAACTCAATTATCTTTGATTTTGGTCTCATATGATAAAATTTACTACTGAGTATTCAATACTTATATTTTACCTCAGTTTCTTTTAATTGATGCTTTTAGAGATGTATATTGAGGTGTTTAACACATGTGGGTATTAAGTGTAACAGGAGGAAGTGTTAACTTGGAAATATGATGAACACTTTAATTTGGAGAATATTTTGTTGAAAAGTCTGGATAAGCTTATGATAAAAATTTCTCCAACTTATCTTTCCATTTCTCCCAGTTGGCCATCTCTGTGCTCTGCAGTGTATAGTGAGATTTGGTGTGTTACGATGCAAATCAAACTGTCAATTTTCAATTATCAACCCAGCCTTCTTCCAAAATTAACGACACATAAATCGATCATCTATTCTGCGCTTTAAACATCTTCAGCTTCTTTTCTAAAAGCGCATCCCCTTTATCAGCATTGGGCAAACTGTTGCTTACTACATAATCTTTTCTTGTTAATCCGTAAGAATATTCTATTTGCTTCGAGTGTTTTTTCAACAACTCATATTCATCCTCATATTCCTTCACCGCTTCTCCAAATCCTTTTTTAGTATTTCTTACAAAAACATCTAACACTTCAGGTAGTCTTTCATTATGATAATATGCCTCTACTTTATCGAAAGATTCTTGCACAATGCAGTTACCCTTTAATCCAACAATCTTATGTTCAGGTAATTTATCAACGCTGTACAGCTTAACATATCTTTTGTCGTTTCTTATAGTCTCCACTCCAATCATTTCGTTAGAGAGCGATTTTATAATACCCATCAAGTTTCCTTGATCACTCAAAGCGTTCAAATAAATTGTATTGAACGATTTACTGATAAGGCTTCGAACATCAACTTTATTTACACAAGCATTGTCGTAACAGAATAGGAGATGACCAAACTTATACTTTTCTGTTATTGGCACTTCTACCTCATATTCTTTTATTTGCGTTGCCGATAACATATACATGTTGTTCTTTAAGACATATAGATACCCCAAAAGACTATCATCCTCCATGTCATATTCAGCAGGTTGAATATCGCCTTGCTGCTTCAAATATTTATAGGAATCATTGTTTTTTAGTGCACTTTCTTCTACTCTTTCATTCTCAATATCCCCCACTACATTATCAGCACTTTGTTCTACATCATCTATTTCATCATTAGCATACACTGAAGCATCTACTTGAGGCCTTAGTTTAGGTGTGATTGTAGGGTTAGTAGTTTTCCTAATAATGAAATCTGTAATATCCTTTCCCTTCAAAATTCTAGTTTGCACCCCTTGCCTCTGATAAAATTCATCTTTGTAAGTGACAGGCTTATCATGAGCAGGAATAATAATTTCCAAGTAGTTCAAATAGCCCGACTTATGAAATCGATAATCCAACAGCGTGTTTATCTCTTTAGGGAATGCTTCCGCTATAAGCGACTGCAGGTGATTTTGATACTTATCTAAATTGTGAATGTTTTTATTATAAGTTAGATCTTCTTTCAATCCTTTTATTTCACCAGAGTCATCCACACCAATATACAAATAGCCTGTACCCTCGTAAGCATTTAGAAAACCACAAACTGTGCGCATTATCACATCGCTTTGCGGCTCTTGAGATGCAGCATAAAACAGCGATGATTTAAATTCTTTGTATTTAGACTCAGCACCTAAGTTTGTAACAACTCGTTTTGGCTTTTCTGTTTGCTTCACATCATCTTCGTCAGACAAAATAGACTGCAACTCTTTTATACTATTGTGGCTAACCTGCAAAGTACTGTATAACTCATGCACAACAAGTTTCTTAATCGCATTAGTGAGCTTACTGCCCAATTGATAAGACTTAATCAAGTTAGCAGCCTCTATCAACTTTTTAAGCTTATACTGAGGTGAAGAAGCATCAAAACATACGGGTAGATCTATCAAGTCAGAGTCAATATAGTCTAACATCTTTATTGTATTGTTCACTTCTTCTATTTTTTGCAACTCCTCTCTATCCTTTACAAACTCAATATCAAACACAGAATCCAACAATTCAACATCTTTTGAATGCTCAAGATTTACGATTCTTGCGAGATTATTAAGCTTATTACCAAACTGAAACGACTTAGAGTTTTGCATAACTCCCGATAATGTAATGATAAAAAAGTAGTTTATGGCAATCTCTTTGGGCTCAGCGAGGTAGTTGAGACGATGCTCCATTATGTGAATCAAGATCAATGATAGCGTCTTCAGCTCTTTGCTATTATCAAAAGCTTTAATATGTCCAAAACTCCTCATAGTCGATGATACCAAACTACTCAACTTATCTTGTTCTGCAATTTGGGCAAGCATACCATTGGCTATTAAATATTTCCTAAATATTTCCGCATTGTCCTCCAATATTACTTTATTGCTAAAACTGTGCTCCTTCGAAATATATAAGTGGCTTTTAAATTTATACTTATCAATTTTCAACCTTACTGTATCTCCTAACTCATAAGAATAACCCTTTGTTATAACAGTCAACCCACTCTCTGTAAGCACTCTCGAATACCTATCATTGCGTTGTACTACTCTTCCATAGTGCACTGCATCTTCAGAAAGAACAACCTCAGCATAACCATCAATAAAATTGGAAGAAGATATTAATATTTTATTATCATCCACCCCAATTACCTTAAACCTCACCACATCGCCTACTCGTAAATACTCATTGATGTATCCTGCCATTCTATTTTTATTGAAGGTATTTATGTGTAACAATGAGTCTATCACAAAACCATCTATAACACATGTCAAATAGCAATAATCACCCGATGGATGTATACGTGTTATCTTACCTTCATACACTTCGTCCAACGATACATCTAGCTCTTTATACGAAATGAGGTTTTTATCATTTTCCGAATTTACAGCGTTGTGTTTTATTGCTTGAATGACATTATCAATCAACACATATATTTCGTCAGCCTCATCTATACCATTAAGATTGTAATGCGATTTAACATAGAGGTTGAATTTCCCTAACTTAGCCAACGTTTTCAGCTTGCAACTTTGCGAATTGTTATATAAGTTTTTAGGAATAATAGAGAATGCATCATTCAAGCTTAAAACATTTCCAGCACCATGAAAAGTATACTCTTTTTCCTTGTCATATACACTTATCTTTCTCAAATCGCTACAGTCCAATTCAAAGATATTTTTATGCATAAATATATTAGGCTCAAAATACCCATTGTGTATTATCAGATTTATAGCCAAATCAAGATATTCAACCTTATTGTAGTACAACGATAAGTTTCGAAGCAGATTTACAGACGCTATGCTTGCATAAAAAAAGTTCTCATCCTTCACATAGATAAAAACCAAAAGATAGTAATTGGTAATCAGCTGCTTTATCTCTTTATTCTTTTTATCCACTATATTATCATCCGAATACTTTTCGCGTACCCTGTCCTTAATTCTTGTGATAAACGATGTGATAGAGAAAATAAACATCCATCTATCTTTATCTGATATTAAGTTACACTCGAGCAAAAGAAATATTGTTTTTGACAATTCTTCAAAATCGGCTTCACCTCTAAAGTATTTCGATATAGCTAAAAACTGCTTGAGTTCTTCTTTCTTACTACTATTTAAATAGCGAGTTCTTAAAAGTGTTGTGTTTAAACTTTCGATATATTCTTGATCTTTACCCTCCAAAAACATGTCAATAACTGAGAGTGATGCTTTCAGCTTTACTATTTTATGTTCAGCCTTTATAATTATGCCATCTCTTTTCCACTGACTAAAATTGGTTAAGTAGTCAGACTCTTCAAGCATCCACTTCTCTATACGCAGATAAATATCTATCAATGTTTTAGCTTCATCATACCTACCCTCCTCCAACTCATTAAACATTTCGACATCGAGAAAACTTAAGTAAGAGAACACCCACAAATTGTTCCCCTCGTTATATTGCTCTAGAAAAGAGCATTCAGAATCGTCAAATTCGCCATCATTAATGGCGAACATGTTTGAATAGTTAAAAAAATATTTATCTTCTTTATTCGAATAACCAATTGCCTCAAAAACATCTTCAA
Organism: Dysgonamonadaceae bacterium; assembly: GCA_035271465.1. Taxonomy (GTDB): domain Bacteria; phylum Bacteroidota; class Bacteroidia; order Bacteroidales; family Dysgonomonadaceae; genus UBA2632. The sequence goes on from DATERO010000314.1 coordinate 5,552, forward strand.
CCAAATAGTTTTTATCCTTCCAGTTTTTCACATCATAGATCAATGTCACCTGTCCACTATCCGATATCCACTGTACGTAGAGCTCTATTGTATCACCCTCTCGTAGTTTGGCTATCTCGTTATCAAATGTCAAGTCATTTTCAGGATAGTATCTATTTCTTTTTCCATTTTCATCCTCCATCAACCAATAATAGACATCACTCTCATGATTATACACCTGTTCTTTTATTGTAAATAGATACCGTTTGCCTTCGGTGTAAAACGTATTTGATATATATTTAAGAGCAAGGCGCAAATAAGGGTCCGAACCATCTTCATTAGCAAATATATTAGCATAAACAGGCGATTTAAAAGCGACATGAGAAAAATATGATGGCGGGTATATACGATAATTTCTATCTTTATATCCCACAATCATTATCAGATTATCAAGTTTGTTTAAGTAAGTTTTTTTCAGTTCAAACTCGTAATCGATGCCCTCTTCAAATTCGCTAAAATCTTCACTAATAGTATATCCCTCAGTCGATTTTCTTTTAAATAAAACCTTGTTTCTGTTCAAATCAAGTTGCTCAACTTCTAAATCAATCTTCGCCTGATTAGATCCATCTTTAAATTTACTTGGAATAGGGAGGTTTAAGTTCTTACAATTGGAAATGAACATTAACTCATATCTTTCTTCTATTATATCAAAAGTGTAAGTTTCGCCCTCTTTATATTTGTTTAAAATGCTGTATCTAAAAATCAACTTTTCTGTGATATCTTCATCACTGGGGATTAAATAGAGGTAAAACTCATCTCCAATCTCATGGCTTTCTATTTTAAAACATATGTGATCTGTGTCTGACTCTAAGTCTAACACTTTTGAAAAGGTGTCAAATTGTTCTATTAATCTGTACTTTCTATGTCTGCTGTAATTGTTTTCTTTGCGATTCATTAATAAAAAACTTTAACGGTTAAATGGTGAGTAGATTTACTTTATGTGTATACTGCTCACACTTCATTGTTAATTGTAACAATCCTTTCTCCCATGTCTCCAATCCTATCATCCCCTCATCCCCAAAAATCCTGATTCCGACAACTAGAAATATTAAAAACCTTTCACTTTCCCACAAAAATACCTAATAAATATAAACTTAGCAATTGAAAACAAACAAAAGAATGAGTATTGTTAATGATTTGCAAACAAGTTAGATGCAACACGATGCAATCGTGCAAAAGCGGCACGAACAACCCTGATAGAACGAAGCACAGAATGTAGAAATATCCTCCACTTAATGAAATCTGGATACCAAGAAAGCAGAAAGGATTGCTTACTTAATGAAATCTGGACACCAAGAAAGTAAAAAGGATCGGCTGTTTATGGAATCTTGATACCAAGAAAGTAACAAGGATCGAATCCTTTATAGAATCTGGATACCAAGAAAGTAGAAAGGATCGGTCCTTTATGGAATCCGGA
>DATERO010000315.1:0-8938 GCA_035271465.1 Dysgonamonadaceae bacterium
ATCATAATCTCTCCTAATATACAGAAATAAATTATTACTTTTGTTGTACAAATAATAATCTCGGTATTTTGTTTGTAAATTGTCTGATACAAACAAATTTTGCGAGTTCGATTAGTAAATTAAATAACTTGATATGAAAGTTCTGAAATTTGGTGGTACTTCAGTAGGGTCAGTAAACAATCTTGAAAAAGTAAAAGAAATTGTTTTAAATCAAAGAGTTGATACTATTGTAGTAGTTTCTGCCTTAAGTGAAATAACCGATCAAATTTTAATTGCAGCACATAGTGCATATAAAGGTTCAAATAGTTTTCATGAACATTTAAACTTCATCAGAAAAAAACATTATGATATAATAGATGGACTTCTTTCTGAAAATGAATATATTAAACATATTACTGATGAATTGCTGAATGAATTGCTCCAAATTCTTACTGGAATTGCATTAATTAGAGAATTAACACCTAAAACACTTGATAGAATTGAAGGGATTGGAGAACGTATGTCATCTCATATTGTTGCTCATTATATAGGCGTTAAACAGATTGACACCTCTGATCTAATAGTTACTGACAGCTGCTTTGGTAATGCAAATGTGGACTTTGAAGTTACTAATTCAAAGATAAAAAAAGCATTCATTGATTTTGCTGGAGCTGTAGTTGTTCCTGGTTTTATTGCCAAAAACGAAAAGGGAGACTATACAACTCTTGGAAGAGGTGGTTCAGACTACACTGCAGCTATTATTTCTGCAGCATTAGATGTTGAGTCTCTTGAGATATGGACCGATGTAAATGGATTTATGACAGCCGACCCATCTGTTATACGAAAAGCATATACCATCCCTGAGCTAAGTTACTCAGAGGCTATGGAGTTATCACACTTTGGTGCGAAAGTAATTTACCCACCTACCATATTGCCTGTTTATGAAAAAGAGATTCCAATTCTTATTAAAAACACAACAGACTCACTAAGACAGGGAACAATAATTTCTATAAATGGTTCTGAGTATAACGAGCGTTTAATAAAAGGAGTATCTTCAATTTCTGGAATTACACTAATTACTCTTCAGGGAATTGGAATGGTTGGTGTAACAGGAATCTCTATGCGTTTATTTACTGCACTAGCAAAGGAGAATGTAAATGTTATCCTTATTTCGCAGGCATCTTCTGAAAACTCAATTAGTGTAGCAATTGATGAAAGCAACGTTATTCGTGCATATGAAAGCATAAAGAATGAGTTTAAGCGAGAGATTGATAATGGACAAATCAGTGAAGTAAATAGAGAGGGTGATCTTGCAATTGTTGCAATAGTGGGTGAGAATATGAAGCGCACAACTGGAATTGCTGGTAAGCTTTTCTCCACTCTAGGAAGGAATGGAATTAATGTAATTGCAATTGCTCAGGGTGCTTCAGAACTCAATATCTCCTGGGTAGTAAAGAGAGAAGAACTTAGGAAAACGCTAAATGTTGTGCACGAATCATTCTTCTTATCAGAAAATGTGGAGCTGAATGTTTTTCTTATGGGAATAGGTACTGTTGGAGGAAACCTTCTGCAACAATTGAAAACTCAGCAGAAACGATTGTTAGAAACAAAACGTCTAAAGATAAAATTAGTGGGTATTTCTAACTCACGCAAAATGATTTTTGATAGGGATGGTATAGACATACATAACTATAAAGAAGCACTTGATACTTCTGAAAAAGAATCTTCGTTGAATGGTTTTGTCAAACAGGTAAAGGAGATGAATATATACAACTCTGTTTTTGTTGACTGTACTGCTTCCGAAGAGGTTGTTTCAATTTACAAGGAGATACTGAAATCGAACGTATCAATTGTTGCTGCTAATAAAGTAGCTGCATCATCAAAATATGAAGAGTACATAGAGTTGAAAGAAATTGCTAAAAAGAAAGGTGTCAAGTTTTTGTTTGAAACAAATGTTGGTGCTGGTTTACCAATTATCAATACATTGAATGACTTGATGGACTCTGGCGATAAAATATTGAAAATTGAAGCTGTATTGTCAGGCACGCTAAATTTTATATTTAATGTGATTTCATCGGAAATCCCGTTTAGCAAAACTATTAAGATGGCTAAGGATGAAGGCTATTCAGAGCCAGATCCTCGAGTTGATTTAAGTGGAATTGATGTTGCTCGCAAAATTTTGATACTAGCTCGAGAGTCTGGTTATCCATTGGAAATGGAAGATGTTAAAGTAAACCGCTTTCTTCCTGATTCTTTTTTTGAAGGTTCGTTGGATGACTTCTGGGAAGCAATTTTAACTGTAGACTCTGAATTTGAAGAAAAGAGAAAAAGATTGGTGTCTGAAAACAAAAAGTGGAGATTTGTTGCCAAATTTGAGAATGGTGCTGCAGAGGTTGGTTTGCAAGAGGTAAATAGTACACATCCATTTTATGATCTTGAAGGGAGTAACAACTTAGTAATATACAATACAGAGCGTTACCATGAATATCCTATGCTAATTAAAGGTTATGGAGCAGGGGCAGAAGTAACAGCTGCAGGTGTTTTTGCCGACCTTATTAAAGTATCGAAATTGTAATAAAGAAATAAGAAGAGTAGAGACGTTTAAATCGTGTTTTACTATTAACTAATAAAGAAATGAAATACCTAATTATACTCGGAGACGGAATGTCTGACGAACCATTGGAGAATTATGATAACAAAACACCATTACAGTTAGCTGATAAACCACACATTGATTGGTTAGCAAAAAATGGAAGGTCAGGATTGCTCACAACTGTGCCTTCAACCATGCACCCCGGCAGTGAGGTTGCTAACTTGGCTGTGTTGGGTTATGATGTAGAGAAAGTGCTCGAGGGTAGGGGAGTACTAGAAGCAGCAAGTATGGGGGTTGAGATACAGCAAGGTGACTTGTGTTTACGTTGTAATCTAATAACCATAGAAGATGAAAAAATAAAGAACCATTCAGCAGGTCATATATCAACGGATGATGCAAAGGTGTTGATAGATTATTTAAACGAGAAGCTTGGGAATGATATAATTAAGTTTTATCCAGGCGTTTCATATAGACACATCATGGTAGTAAAAGGTGGTAATAAGCACCTTGATTGTACCCCACCTCATGACGTATTAGAAACTCCTTTTAAGGAAGTGTTGGTTAAAGCAGAGTCTTCAGAAGCTGAAGAGTCAACTGTGTTGCTGAATGATTTAATTCTTAAATCACAAGAACTGTTAGAGAATCATCCTATAAACATTCAACGCATAGCAGATGGCAAGAAGCCAGCTAATAGCATCTGGCCATGGTCACCAGGCTATAGACCCACTATGCCAACACTAAAAGAGATGTTTGGAGTTGAGAAATCAGCTGTTATATCTGCAGTGGACCTTATTCAAGGTATTGGAGTGTATGCTGGGATGGAAGTAATTCGTGTAGAGGGTGCAACTGGCTTGTATGATACAAACTATGAAGGAAAAGCCAAAGCAACTGTAGATGCTTTAAAAACAAATGACTTTGTTTATCTGCATATCGAGGCAAGCGATGAGGCAGGCCACGAGGGTGATGTAGATTTAAAAGTCAAAACAATAGAGTATCTTGATAAGCGAGTTGTCAAGTACATATTGGAAGAGATTAAGAAAATGGATGAGCCTGTCACAATTGGAATTCTGCCAGATCATCCCACTCCATGTGCCATAAGAACTCACACTCATGACCCTGTACCATTTTCCATTTATTCTCCATTTAAAGAGCCAGATGGTGTTGAAGTTTATGATGAGTTTAGTGTAGTAAAAGGTTCATTAGGACTTTTGGAAGGAGATGAATTTATTAGAATGCTTTTAGAAAAATAAGGTTATGAAATATTATAGTACAAATAAGAGTACACCAACAGTTACATTGAAGGAAGCCGTTATAAAAGGACTTGCTTCAGACAATGGATTGTTTATGCCTGAGCATATCGGCCAATTTGATAAATCATTTTTTGAAAACATACACAATCTGAGTTTTCAAGAAGTAGCTTATGAGATAGCTCACATGTTTTTCGGAGATGACATTGAGGCATCAACATTGAAGACCATTGTTTATGACACACTGCAATTTGATTGTCCTATAGTTAAGGTGACAGACAAAATCTATTCTCTAGAGCTATTTCACGGTCCAACATTAGCATTCAAAGATGTTGGGGCTCGCTTTATGGCTCGATTGCTAAGTCATTTTATAACAGAGCGAGACAAACAGATTAATGTCTTAGTAGCTACTTCAGGAGATACAGGTAGTGCTGTTGCCAATGGTTTTTTAGGTGTTGAGGGCATACATGTCTATGTGTTATACCCAAAGGGGAAAGTGAGTAAAATTCAAGAGTCTCAATTCACAACACTAGAGCAAAACATAACTGCTATTGAAGTTGAGGGTAGTTTTGATGACTGTCAACACTTAGTTAAGTCAGCATTTTTAGATAGAGAGTTGAATGATAAACTTCTGCTAACTTCAGCTAACTCAATCAATGTTGCAAGATTTCTTCCTCAGGCTTTCTATTATTTTTATGCATATGCACAGTTGCAAAAGCAAGGTGTCTTAAAAGATAAAGAACTTGTGTTTTCAGTGCCAAGTGGAAACTTAGGGAACATTACCGCAGGACTGTTTGCAAAGAAAATGGGACTACCTATTCATCATTTCATTGCTGCTAATAATGCTAATCGTGTTGTTTTCGATTATATCAATAGTGGAGAGTACACACCCCGACCTTCAATAGAAACTATTGCTAATGCAATGGATGTAGGCGCACCAAGTAATTTTGCTAGAATCTTAGATTTGTATAATCACACATATGCTGAAGTAATCCAAGTTATAAAGTCTGTTACCTATTCTGACGAGGAGATCAGAGGAACCATTAAAAAAGTATATGATGAATATGGATACTTGTGTGACCCACATGGTGCATGTGGATTTAAATCATTAGAAGGGATATTAAAGGATGATGAAGTAGGTGTGTTTTTAGAAACAGCTCATCCAGCTAAGTTTTTAGAAACAATGGAACAGGTTGTTGGAAAAGGAACGGTGGAATTGCCTGAAAAACTATCTGAATTTATGCGTGGAGAGAAAAAGAGTGTTCAATTGGATAATCAATTTGACACATTTAAAAACTATTTATTGACTTATTCTAAGTAAATGAAAAACTCAGTATTAAAAAAGTATGAAGAATAAAAAGATAGCTGTTATAGGCATAGGAAACATGGGTAGTGCAATTGTCATGGGGTTGATAGAGTCAAGATTTATTCCACTCAACGACGTCTTTGTTGCAGACCGAAAAGAAGCCTCATTAGATAGAATGAAAGCTTTGGGGGTAAATACATTTTACTCAAACTTAGAAGCAGCACAAAAAGCTGACATTGTCATTGTTGCTGTGAAGCCATATCATATTGAGGGGGTCATTAATGAGCTGAAACCCGTGTTGACCGACAATAAAATTCTTATATCAATTGTTGCAGGAGTTGGACTTGATGTGTTGGGCGAAATGGTAGGAAGTGAGATTCCTATATTCAGAGTAATGCCAAACACTGCTATTGCAATACAAGAGTCTCTCACCTGCATCTCGGCCAATGGTAATACAGAAGCTCACAAAAAATATATATTTAAACTCTTTGATAATTTAGGTAAAACTGTTGAGATTGATGAGGATTTAATGTCTGCAGCAACTGTTCTTTCATCATGTGGAATTGCTTATGCTTTGCGATACATTCGTGCAGCTATGCAAGGTGGTATTGAAATTGGGTTCAGTGCAGAGAAGGCTCAATTCATAACTGCACAGACTGTGAAGGGAGCAGCTGAACTTATTCTACAGAGAGGCAATCATCCAGAACGAGAAATTGATAAAGTAACCACCCCTATGGGGGTTACTATTACTGGATTGAATGAAATGGAACACAAGGGTTTTAGCTCTTCATTGATTCAAGGCGTGTTGGCTTCTTACAAAAAGATGAATCCAACTCAATAAATACATTAACGAAATAGATTAGATAAATGCAGTTTCGATATAAAAAAATAACTATAAAGGTTGGAAGTAACGTATTGACTAAATCAGATGGTACACTCAGTGTATCCCGCATTGCGCACTTAGTTGATCAAATTGCATTTCTTAGAAAGAGAGGGATTGAAGTAGTCTTAGTCTCTTCTGGAGCTGTAGCTGCAGGACGTGCAGCTTTTCAACTACCTCAGAAAACTGATACAGTGTCTAAGCGTCAATTATGGTCAGCCTTAGGTCAGGTAAAGCTAATCAATCGCTATTCTGATTTCTTTGGAGAGCAAGGATTATTTTGTGCACAGGTTTTAACCACCAAAGAGAATTTTTCAAGCCGTACGCATTACTTAAACATGAAGAACTGTTTTACAACTCTACTTGAAAACAATGTGATACCGATTGTAAATGAAAACGATACCATATCTGTGACTGAGCTTATGTTTACTGATAACGATGAGCTTTCAGCCTTGATAGCTTCGATGGTCAATTCAGAAGCTTTAATTATACTCACCAATGTGGATGGAGTGTATGATGGTCATCCTAAAAATGAAAATGCAAAGCTTATTCAGCGAATAGAATTGGCAGATCAAGGATCATCAGAAGGTATAACAGCAGAACAATCTGATTTTGGTCGTGGAGGAATGCTGACCAAATATCGCATAGCTAGGAAAGTTGCTGGAGATGGCATAGGTGTTCATATTGCAAATGGAACTGCCGAAAATGTATTAATTGATTTGATGAACACGCAATCAGACTTAAAACACACATTTTTTGTTCCCAATCCTAAAACCACAACCAATATAAAGAAATGGATTGCCTATTCAGATGATTTTGCAAAAGGCAAAGTAGTGGTGAATAAAGGTGCATCTGATGCATTAAATTCACATAAAGCTGTGAGTTTACTACCAAGTGGAATAATAAAGATAAGTGCACATTTCAAGAAAGATGATTTGATTAAAATAATGGATGAACAGGGCAATCTTATTGGACTTGGAAAAGCCAGCTATAGCTCAGACAGAATTGAAACTGAGAAACTTTCTGATAAGCAACGACCAACTGTTCACTACGACTATCTCTATATGGAGGGTGTAAAATAAATAATTATGGATTATGAAAATAGAACAGAAACTAAATAACACACTTGTAGCCTCTCGTAAGTTGAACATGCTGGAGGATGATACAGTAAAAAGTGTTTTAACAGAATTAGCCAAACAGACACGAATCAATATAGAATACATCCTTCAAGAAAACAAGAAGGACTTGGAACGAATGGATCCAAAGGACCCAAAATATGATAGACTAAAATTGACTGCAGAGCGTATCAATGGCATTGCTGATGATATAGAGAGTGTAGCCAGCTTACCTAGTCCTGTTGGAAGAATATTGAAAGAAGAGGTTCGTCCCAATGGATTGAAAATTCGTAAAATAAGTGTTCCATTTGGCGTAATTGGAATTATTTATGAAGCTCGTCCCAATGTAACGTTTGATGTGTTTGCACTCTGTTTGAAATCAGGAAATGCATGTGTGCTAAAGGGAGGAAGTGATGCAGTTTATTCAAATACAGCTACTGTTTCTATTATTAAAAAAGTATTGAAGCAATTTGACCTTGATGAAAACATTGTAACCCTTTTATCATCTGGACGAGAGGAGACAAATGAAATGTTGAGAGCAAGTGGTTATATCGATCTGATAATCCCTCGTGGAAGTCAAAGCCTGATTAATTTTGTGCGTACCAATGCAACTATTCCTGTCATTGAAACTGGGGTAGGAGCATGTCACACCTACTTTGATGAATTTGGAGATGTTGACAAAGGCAGTGAAATTGTATTCAATGCAAAGACACGAAGACCTGCTGTTTGTAACACACTTGAAAGCTTCGTCATACACGAAAGCAGATTGGAAGACCTACCTGCTTTAACCAACAAATTGGCTGAGAAAAATGTGTTGATTCATGCAGACGAAAAGTCTTTCAACAAATTGAAAGATACTTATCCATCTTCACTACTTCAAAAAATTACACCAGACTCTTTTGGAACCGAATATTTGGCTTTGGAGATGTCCCTGAAAACAGTTGCGGACATAGATGAGGCACTTGACCATATTGCCAAATATGGTTCGAAACATAGTGAAGCCATTGTATCTGAAAATGCAGAGGCGGTGAATAAGTTCCAGAAGATGGTAGATGCTTCATCTGTCTACTCCAATGCTTCTACAGCCTTCACTGATGGAGCACAGTTTGGCTTGGGTGCAGAGATAGGCATTAGTACTCAGAAGCTACATGCACGAGGCCCAATGGGGTTAGAGGAGCTTACTAGCTATAAGTGGATTATTGAAGGAGATGGGCAGGTAAGACCAGTATAATGATTAATTGTTAGTGGTTGATGATCACTGCTTACTAATCACTCATCACTGCTTACTCATTACTTATTACTGATCACTCATTTCTTCCTCATAACCAATGAGAACCAATATTATTTTATTAAATTTGTAGAAATATTTTAATACTGTAATATGAGAAGAGATAAAATACACGGACTTTCTAAAGAACAATTAGAAGTATACAGAGAAGGCCTCAGGACTCAAATAATAATGCTAAATAACTATGAGGATATAAGCTCCGAGTTTCCTTATTTATCTAAAACTGAGGATGACAATGATTTCCCTTTTAAAGAATTACTGCCTGCTTTACCTAGTTTGGGAAATGTGATGAAAACATTCAATCCAAAGGTGTTAAAGGTTTTAGAAGACACTGAACTTAGAGATTTCATTTGCACACTTCCATCATTCTTGTTGATACCGGTAACCGAAATTGGAGAGCCGGATTCTGAATCTTTTGCTTCAGTAGATCAGGTTATTTTTGCTGATACAGAGTTCTTATGGATTAGAATTGTAGAAATAGATAATGTTATTGATATTGTTCTAATGAAGTCAGAAGAGGATTTTAGATT
>DATERO010000316.1:0-6662 GCA_035271465.1 Dysgonamonadaceae bacterium
CCATTTGGGTTGATCTGCAGAGTAGTTGTCCGTTAGTCGCATTCCGTAATTTACGCCAACAGCTAATCTGCTGAATACTTCAAGCCCCAAGCCAAGATTAACTCCCGCTTCAAATGCTTTTGCTTTAATATCATCAGTAACGTTTGAAAATTTAATGTCGTCACCTCCAACGTGAATTCTAGCATATGGTCCTGCTGCCGCATAAATCTTAACTGGTAATAGTAATCCAAACTTATATTTTAAATTCACGGGGATATCAATATAGTGATTAGTTATACTTATCTCTTCTCTTGCATTGTTTTCACCCGATGCAAGTTGTGCCACATCCATTCTGTCATTGTTGTACAACACAGAAGCTTCAACGCCAAAGTTCATTGCAGGAAGCATAACTTCAACTGTTGGGCCTAATTTAAATGAATTTAGGTTCTCAACTTCAATTGCATCTTTAGAAAAAGATGCTTTGTTTAAACCAACTTCACCTCTTAAGCCCAAACGAATTTGACTATAACTCGTTGTGGTTATCGTGCTGAATGCTACGATAATTGCCAACACTAAAAATCTGTTCTTTTTCATATTTATTTTTGTTTTAGTTAAACATAACTCCCTGTTGAACTAATATAACAACAAATGTAGCAGATAAGGTCTCAAGTTCCGATCTTTTAACGTAATATAATAAATAAGTTTAGTCTACATTAAATAAAATAACGGCACTAACCTGTTAAATGGTCAATGCCGTTATTTAAATTATAGGATTAGTTCAAAAATACTTAATCTCTTATTTTGGCATTCAAGTACTCATAGTTCATACGCGCAATGTTTGTGATTGATATGTTTTTAGGACACTCAACTTCACATGCTCCTGTATTGGTACAGTTACCAAACCCTAGTTCATCCATTTTTGAAACCATTGACTTAGCTCTTTTCTTAGCCTCAGTTTTTCCTTGAGGCAATAAGGCCAATTGAGTAACTTTGGCTGCAACAAATAACATTGCTGATCCGTTCTTGCATGCGGCTACACAGGCTCCACATCCAATACATGCAGCTGCATCCATTGCGGCTTCAGCATCGTGTCTTGGGATTGGGATAGAGTTAGCATCTGGTGCACCACCAGTATTTACAGATACATATCCACCTGCTTGAATAATCTTATCAAAAGCAGTACGATCTACCATTAAGTCCTTTATTACAGGAAATCCCGCAGAGCGCCATGGTTCAACCGTTATAGTATCTCCTTCTTTAAATTTACGCATGTGAAGCTGACATGTTGTGATGTCTTCATCTGGTCCATGAGGATATCCATCAATGTAGAGACTGCAAATACCACAAATACCTTCACGACAATCGTGATCAAAAACTACGGGTTCTTTACCTTCATTAATGAGTTGTTCGTTAAGTATATCCATCATCTCAAGGAATGAATTTCCTTGAGAAATGTTTTTTAGTTCATGTATTTCGAAAAAGCCCTTATCTTTTGGACCTTTTTGACGCCAAACTTTAACTTTAATATTTATATCTATATCCATGATTGTTTATTTTTTTACGATTTGTAATTTCGTTGTTCGCGAACGATGAATTCATAATCTAGTGGCTCTTTGTACATGACAGGTTCTTTGTCCTCGCCCATATACTCCCAGCAAGATACATAAGCAAACTCATCATCATGACGTAAGGCTTCTCCTTCTTCAGTTTGGTGTTCCAAACGGAAGTGTCCACCACATGACTCTTCTCTATCCAAAGCATCACGTGCCATTAGTTGACCTATTTCAAAATAGTCAGCTAAACGTAAAGCTTTTTCCAATTCCTGATTTGTTGTTGATGCAACTCCAGGAATACGAACATTTGTCCAGAACTCTTTTTTCAAAGCATCAATTTCTTTTACTGCTTTTCTAAGTCCTTCAGCTTCTCTACCCATTCCTACATTGTCCCACATAATATTACCTAGTCTTTTGTGGAAGTGGTCAACTGAATGTTTTCCTTTTATATTCATCAGTTTTTGGATACGACTTTCAATATCTTTTTCAGCTTTTTCAAACTCAGGCCTATCTGTATTGAAACGGGGTACATTGATTTGATCAGCCAAATAATTTTGAATAGTATATGGCAATACAAAATATCCATCAGCTAAACCTTGCATCAGAGCCGATGCTCCCAATCTGTTAGCTCCGTGATCTGAGAAGTTGGCTTCTCCAATTGCAAATAGTCCAGGAATAGTACTCATTAGTTCATAATCAACCCATATTCCACCCATTGTATAGTGAATAGCAGGGAAAATCATCATCGGTGTTTCATAAGGATTATGGTCTATAATCTTTTCATACATTTGGAAAAGGTTGCCATATCTAGCTTCTACTACATCTTTACCAAGACGCTTAATAGCGTCTTCAAAGTCTAAGTAAACAGCTAGTCCAGTTGAACCAACACCATAACCTGCATCGCAACGTTCTTTAGCTGCACGTGATGCCACGTCGCGAGGAACTAAGTTACCAAACGCTGGATATCTACGCTCTAAATAGTAATCTCTATCTTCTTCTTTAATATCTGTTGGCTTCAGTTTGCCTTCACGAATAGCTACTGCATCTTCTTTTTTCTTTGGCACCCAGATACGACCATCGTTACGAAGAGACTCGGACATTAAAGTCAATTTAGATTGTGTCTCACCGTGAACTGGAATACATGTTGGATGAATTTGAGCCATTCCAGGGTTGCCAAACATAGCACCTTTTTTGTAACATTGCCAAGCGGCTGATCCATTTGAAGTCATCGCCATCGTAGAAAGGAAGAATGTGTTTCCGTATCCTCCTGTAGCAATTACTACTGCATGAGCAGAAAAGCGCTCTAGCTTTCCAGTAATAAGGTTACGTGCAATGATTCCACGTGCACGACCATCTACTAAAACTAAGTCAACCATCTCGTAACGAGTATATAGGTTTACTTGTTTTTTGTTGATTGCACGGCTCAATGCTGAGTATGCACCCAATAGTAGTTGTTGTCCAGTTTGACCACGTGCATAAAATGTTCGCGATACTTGTGCGCCACCAAATGAGCGGTTATCTAGTAAGCCACCATATTCACGAGCGAAAGGAACACCTTGTGCTACACATTGGTCAATAATATTGTTCGAAACTTCAGCCAAACGATAAACGTTAGCTTCGCGTGCACGGTAGTCACCACCTTTGATAGTGTCGTAAAACAATCGATAAACTGAGTCACCATCATTTTGATAGTTTTTTGCGGCGTTAATACCACCTTGAGCTGCAATTGAGTGAGCGCGTCTAGGTGAATCTTGGATACAGAAGTTATGCACTTTGAAACCCATTTCTCCAAGTGATGCTGCTGCTGATGCACCAGCAAGACCTGTTCCAACAACAATCACATCTAATCGACGCTTGTTTGCAGGGTTAACTAACTTCTGGTTACTTTTATAATTTGACCATTTCTCGGCGAGAGGTCCTGCCGGTATTTTTGGATCTATTTTATTCATTTTCAAAATTTCTTAAGTGTGAGATTTAGTTATCTAACTTTCTTGAGTGAGATTAAACAAAAAAGTAAATATAAATGGGAACTACTGCATATCCTGCAACTATAATGGATGCTACTACGTAAGACAGGTTTTGTAGTCGCTTTATCCAAACTTTGTTGTTCCATCCTAAAGAGTGTAGCGCACTCCACAAACCATGAGTTAAGTGAAACCAAAGAGCAACAAATGCAGCTAAATAAATAATTACATTGATTGGATTTTTAAACAATGGAATTACAAGTTTAGAGCCGTGACTAATTGCATCAGGTGCTCCTATTAGTTCTTTAAACTGCATATTGTACCAAAGTTGGATCATATGAAGCACTAAAAATGCTAAAATTGCAAATCCCAACACAAACATATTTTTTGATGACCATGATGCGTCTTTTGTGTTTGTAACTGCATATCTGTCTTTGCCTCTTGCTTTTCTGTTTTGTAGAGTAAGCAGTATTGCATACAGGATATGAACTATAAAGCCAGCAGCTAATACAAGCGTACCTGCTATTGCATACCAGTTTGCTCCTAAGAACTCACTTATCATGTCATAAGCATCCATAGAGAATACCATCACTAAGTTCATGATCATGTGAAATATCAGGAATAAGATTAAAAATAAGCCGGAAATACTCATTACGAATTTGCGGCCGATGGAAGAATTAATTAGCCAATGCATAAAGTTTTGTTTTTAATTTATAAAAGGATAATAGTAATTTCAGTTTTGAAAATATGCTCAATGTCAAAGGAGTAGAACATAGGCTTTTCAAAAAATGTGATTTGATACAAAAATAGTCTTTTTAAACATCAAAAAAGAATTAATTGCAGAAATATTTCTCTAATTTAGATTATTTAAAACGTTCTATTTACAATGGTGAATGAATGCAGTAAGCTATAGAATTAAATGCTTCTGTTTTTAAACAGTTGCTTTTAAATACTATGCAATTGTTTATTATCTTTGTGACTCAAAAAAAATTATAGAATGATGGATATTGTACTTAGTGGAATTAGATCGACAGGAAATTTACATTTAGGAAACTATTATGGAGCATTGCAGAACTTCATAAAAATGCAAGAGGAGAACAAGTGTTTTTTCTTTATAGCAGATTTGCACTCTCTTACCACTCATCCAGATCCTGCTATGTTGCATGAGAATGTGAAAAACGTTCTTGTGAACTATCTTGCTGCTGGAATTGACCCCGAAAAATCGGTAATATATGTACAAAGTGATGTGCCAGAGATAAGTGAGCTTTATCTCTATTTAAATATGCATGTATATATGGGTGAGTTAGCAAAAACAGCTTCATTTAAAGATAAAGCTCGAAAACAACCAGAGAATGTGAATGCTGGACTACTTACTTATCCTACTTTAATGGCAGCCGATATTATGATTCATAATGCAGATAAAGTGCCAGTAGGAAAAGATCAAGAGCAGCATTTAGAAATGACTCGACGTTTTGCAAGACGTTTCAATAATTTTTATAATGTACAATACTTCAAAGAGCCCGTTGCATATAATTTTGGCGCTGAGTTAGTAAAAATACCAGGACTGGACGGAAGCGGCAAGATGGGGAAGTCAGAAGGCAATTGCATATATTTAGCAGATAGCCCTAAGGAAATAGAGAAGAAAGTAAAACGGGCATTGACAGATGCTGGTCCTACAGAACCTAATTCAGTTAAACCGGATTACATTGAGAATCTATTTACTATCATGCGTGTTGTTTCCTCCAAGGAGGTGGTAGCTCATTATGAGGAGAAATGGAACACCTGTGAAATGCGTTATGGAGATATGAAAAAGCAATTGGCTGAAGATATCATTGCTGTTACTTCACCTATTCGTGAACGTATAATAACATTGGAGAATGACACTGAATATTTGCAAAAAGTAACCCGTGAGGGTGCTGAGCAAGCACGTGAAAGTGCATCCAAAACTATAAGAGAAGTTCGAAAAATTATGGGATTCAGAGGGTTTTAGTCAATCCTTGAGCTGATGAGTTAAGCCATAGTAGAAGAATTATTTTTACGTTTAATTAAAGGAAGCTTTTCAGTAAGTTCTAAACATTCATCTTATATGGGTGTTCTCTATTCATAATTTATTCTCGATAATAAATTCAAATTTATATTGTCAATAACGGGCAATACAATCTCTCTCATTAATTAACACAGAAGAAAACTAAAAACTATTTTATGATAGAATTCAGAGACATCGAATTAGCAGACAAACCAATTATAGATAAGTATCTTATAAATAATCCTTATCGTGCTTCCGAAAGTTGCTTTTCAAATTTATATGGATGGGCGCACAAATATAAAACACAGTTTGCTGAATGGCGAGATTTCTTGCTTATAAAATTTACAAGTGACAGAGGAGGCTGCTCTTATTTAACTCCATTTGGTAAAGGCAATCTTGCATCTGCAATTGAAGAACTGGTTGATGAGTGTGGTTGTCCCATAAAGTTTGAAATGTCCGGTGTAACACAAGCAATGAGGGAAGAGATTGAAGCAGCAATGCCACGACGATTCGAATATATTAGACAACGTGCCCTATATGATTATATATATACTTCAGAAAAGTTGATTAACTTGTCTGGTAAGAGACTTCAAAGCAAACGCAATCATATCAATCGTTTTACTGCTCAGCATAGTGATTATAAGTATATTTCAATTACAAATAATCCTGAAGAAACGGGAAGGTGTAAGATAATGCTTCAAAAATGGTATGATGTAAATCGAGCATCATCGGACGAATCGTTAGATTTGGATTTTAAATCTACTTCATTATACTTAGACAATTTTGAAGCCATGGAGCTAAGAGGAGGAGCCATAGAAGTAGATGGTGAAATTATTGCCTTTTCATTAGGGGCACAGCTAAATGAAGATACTTTTATTGTACACGTTGAAAAAGCTTTCGCTGATATTCAAGGAGCCTATCCAATTATCAATCAACAATTCGTGCTCAACGAAGCATCTGAGTTTACTTACATCAACCGCGAAGAGGATATGGGCTATCCATCATTACGGAAAGCAAAAATGTCATATCGTCCAGATATATTGTTAGAGAAGTTTATAGTGAAAGAGAAAGATAAAGAAAGAAAATGATTAAGTATATAACTCCTGAAACACGTAACCAGATTCTTGAAATGTGGAGAGT
>DATERO010000317.1:0-3514 GCA_035271465.1 Dysgonamonadaceae bacterium
CTTGCCTTCATTCATAATCAGTGGGATAAAGCCCACAAAATTACGAACTCATTTCAAATCGAAGTTATCAAAGAACGCGTTTAAAATATATATTATTAATAAGTTACAAGCGCTGATGCGTCGATTAACGCATCACTAGTAATCTTAAATTATAAACCTATGAAAAAAACACAACTAAGATTCTTTATTTTGCTTTTATTTGCAAGTTTCACTCTAACGCAAGCTTATTCACAACAAATCGGGAATGGGTATGCAACATATACAACAACGGATATGAATAGATGTTTTTATTCCGGTCTTTATAGTGTACAAAACACTGTTAATTGTACTCCGGATGTCTCTACGGGATGGCAACATCTATTTGTTTTAAGACATTCCACTACAAACAATAATTATCAACTTCAAATAGCCGCGGGTTTCGCACAAAATAGTCGGCTGTTTTTCAGAAAAATTGCTGTGAGTGATCTGGTTTCCCCCGTTTCTTCTCCGTGGTTTGAAATTGCGACACGAGGCACTAACGTATTTACAGGGAATCAAAAGATTAACGGGAGTTTATATGCAAACAGCATCTATGTGCAACAAACTGTTTGGAGCGACCACGTATTTTATCCCGGATATACTCTGATGCCATTGACCGATCTGGAATCTTTTATACACAAAAACAAGCATCTCCCCGAAGTTCCAACAACAAAAGAAGTGCTTAAAAATGGAGTTAACGTATCAGATATGAATGCTCTCCTACTAAAAAAAGTAGAAGAACTTACGCTTTATGTGATTGATCTCCAAAAGGAAATTGATTTGTTAAAGCAATCACACTAAACCTCATAACAATCTAAGCTATGAAAAAAATAACACCCATTTTACTACTCGTAGTAAGCGCATTTATTGTAAGCTCCTGCGGATGGTTTGGCGCTGCCTGCCTGGAACCAAAAATTATTTGTATCTGCAAATTTAAAGGAGAAAATACCTTTGCCGCAAATATTCCGGTCGGACTGAGTGATGATAAATCTTATATCAGTTGTTCTCCTGGTCCTAACATTGACTACCAGGACACCTTGACACAAATACCTCCCCACCGTAAGCAATATGAATTGGAGGATCATTATTTTATCAATTACAATATGGCAGCCTGTGGACACACTGCGTATTTATCCCTGACGTGGTTTGAATATTCTTATATGAATAAACTCGAATCAACTCAGAGTATGATGGATTCAATTATTGAATCGGATCCTTTTTTAGAAGTATATGTATTTGATGATCAAAAACAAATCTTCGGCAATTTAGGAGAAATCGGACATTATGGAAGTTCGGTTTATGTATCCAGACCAAAGCCGGACCAAAGCGCCATTGACCACATCAACTCCTTGATTCGGGAAGACAAACTGGAAAAATATTTTAAACGGGCAAAATGAGAAAGATTGTGAAATATTGTTTGTTGTTGCTATTTACAGCTACGTTTATTAACTGCTATTGCCAAAATGAAGTGTTTTACTACTCAGGAGGAAAAAAACATTACCTAAAAACGGATCCAAGTTCTTTAATGATTCAATTCAAAGATTATGAAGAATGCAGTGCAATGGTCTCCTCAGTAAAAAAAGGATTGAACCTGTCTGATGAAGAAATCGAATACCTTGAAGATGAAGGTAAATACATTATGATTAAAGGTTCAAAAGTAAAAAATTATTCCATTGATCAGATATGTGCCTTGTCCGGAATCACAGGTGATAAAGTAGACTTTATATCTTATGGGAGAGAAAATAAAGATGGTGATAAATTTGTGATAACTAATACCGTTAGGTGTTTATTAAAGGCTGGGGTAAAAATTTCAGAAATACAATCTTTTGTTGACAAATACAACAGTTATATTATTGAACAGGATGAATGGGGTGTGTTATCGATAAAATGCGAATCCGAAGAAAGTACATGTAATCTGGCCAATAGTCTTTACGAATCAAGCCTTGTTAAATTTTCTGTACCTAACATGTACTTACCAATTAAGCCCACATCTGATCCTTACTATCCCTATCAATTCCATTTGCATAACGTATCACAACCAATGCCCACCCACTATAATCCAATAGTTTATGATTTAGACATCGATGCACCCGAAGCATGGTTAATTACTAAAGGTAACTCTGACATAAAAGTAGCTGTTATTGGAGATGGTGTTGAAGACCACGAAGATTTGAACGATGTAAACGGAAACTCAAGGGTACTTGATGGTTTTACGTATAATTGTCTTTTTAATTGTAAAGGAAGGCCTAAACAAGATGATTTTGGGCATGAACAAGCTTGTGCCGGTATCATTGCTGCATCACATAATGATTTAGGGGTGAAAGGAATTGCACCAAATGTCAAAATTGTTCCTATAGTTATCTACAAGAAAAAAGTAAATGGTAATTATGGAGCACCTGCAAGTGCGATAGCCAGAGGCATTAATAAATCCTGGGATAATCTTGGATCAGATGTAATAAACATTTCATATAGCATTGAAAGTCATGACGATGTTACTGAAGCAATAAATAATGCAATAAATTATGGGAGAGGCGGAAAAGGTTGTGTTGTTGTTTGCGCAGCAGGGAATGAGAGATCATCAGTAGCTTACCCCGCAAACTTAGGCAATACTCTGGCAGTAGGATCAGAATCCCCATTAGGTGGAATTTGGCATTATAGTAATACAGGCCCGGAACTTGATATTGTTGCACCTTCTGGTTATGGAATAACTTCAACATGGTCAATTGACAGGATGGGAGATAAAGGTGATGTGCCTGGAAATTACGGCCAGTTTGGTGGAACTTCGGCCGCAGCCCCTCAGGTTTCAGGTGTTGCCGCACTCATTTTGTCAATAAATCCCAATTTAACAGAGGAAGAAGTAAGATGCAGAATTACCACTACAGCAAAAGATTTGGGATCTCCAGGCAGGGATAATACTTTTGGCTATGGCAGACTAAATGCTAATGCCGCTGTTTCCTTTCAAAACTTAAATTTGTCGGATGAAACAATTCCCGGTGGTATCAATCGTTTTGAATCAAATGAAATCCATACAAGTGATGTTACTATTGCGGGAGGCACAATAACTTTCCAGGCAAAAAACCAAATACATTTAGGTGATAATACCACAATCATGCCCGGGTCAACTGTTTCATTTGAAATTAATCCTTCTTTTTCCTGCGACTTTGGAATATTAAGAAGTGGTGGAATAAATAATTTCAATATTACCGAGGATCATGATAACTGGGATTATACTAACCTTGAAAACAATTTTAAAATTAGTATATACCCGAATCCTTCAAGTGGATATATACACATTAACACCCATAAGATTAAAGAAGTAGTTAAAATCTCAATTTTTGATTTGCACGGTATTTCTATTCTCAATAAAGAAATAACTGGGAACGTCACGATTGATATTTCTGATCAGGAAAAAGGTATATATTATATAAAATCGGTTTCTGGTAATTATGTTGAGACAAATAAAATTATTTTGAAATAATCATAGTAAATTTTTAAA
>DATERO010000318.1:0-2024 GCA_035271465.1 Dysgonamonadaceae bacterium
CGATTGTATTTTCGACTCAATATAATCATAAAGCAATCGGACACCAACGCCTGTTCCTCCCGTTTGTATGTAACCTTTATTTTCTTTTACCGACGCAGTGCCTGCAATGTCTAAATGAATCCAATCATAGTCTGTGAAATGCTCCAAGAACTTTGCAGCAGTGGATGCACCTCCTACCCTTCCACCAATGTTTTTAATATCAGCAATTTCACTTTTCAATAAGTCTTCAAACTCTTTCCACATGGGTAGCTCCATCAAGCGTTCATATACATTTTCTCCCGACTTCTTCAGACCCTCCATTGCAGACTTACAGTTACCAGCCATTGCTGTACCAAACGAACCTGTGATGGCTGCTGCAGCACCTGTCAAGGTTGCCAAATCGATTACCAACTCTGGGTTGAACTGCTTTGCATACACTAGCGCATCCGCTAATACCAATCGGCCTTCAGCATCGGTGTTCTGCACCTCAACAGTTGAACCATCTGATATGGTGATAATATCATCTACCACCAATGCGTTGGCACTTATTTTATTATCAGTTGCGGGAACTAACCCAATAACATAGTATGGAAGCTTGTTCAATGAAACTGCCATTATTGTAGCTAAAACAGAAGCTGCTCCAGCCATATCGGTTTTCATGTCAGTCATATAATCACCCGTCTTGAGCGAATATCCTCCAGTATCAAACATCACCCCTTTGCCTACCAACACCAGGGGCTGTTTGTTAATGGCATCTTTGGGTTTGTGTGTAAATATATTGAAAGTTGGCGGAGTGTCTGAACCTTGATTCACACCAAGCAGTCCGCCCATCTTCAACTCTTCAATCTTTGCTTTATCTAAAACTTCAGTGGTGAAACCACACTCTTTGCCCATATTTACAGCAACTTCGGAGAACTGTAGAGCATTTAGGTAATTGAGAGGTTCGTTCACTAAATCTTTTGCAAAAGAGACAGACTTAACTAAATTATGCAACGCTTCTATTTCACCAGGAACTACGGCATTTTCATCCAAGTAAACAGTTTGCAGACAGCTTTCATTTTTCGACTTTTTATATTTATCAAAACGATATTGTGCCAAAGACATTCCCTCAATAAAAAGATTTCGCTCGCATGTTGAGAAAGCATTGTTCAATGCTTTGATTTGAACTTCTACTACCTTCTCGTTTTGCAAAGCTTTAAGCAGTGCTGCTCCGAACAAGCGTATCTCTTCTGAATCTTGACTAACATCGGGTTCATCTTTACCAAATACAGCTACTAATCTAATGGTCTCTTTTTCATACAAAGTGATAAATCCATTTTCTTTGTCTGTTATATATTTATCTGCTTTTTGAGTAATACCTATGGGTAAGTTATAATCTTG
This sequence comes from Dysgonamonadaceae bacterium, assembly GCA_035271465.1. Taxonomy (GTDB): domain Bacteria; phylum Bacteroidota; class Bacteroidia; order Bacteroidales; family Dysgonomonadaceae; genus UBA2632. Next base: position 1,360 of record DATERO010000318.1, read on the forward strand.
AGCGTTGTTCTTTTGTGTAATAACAACAACCTGACTTATGTTTTCAGGCACATCGTGGGTGCCTAATTGAAATTTGATCATATCTAAATGTTTAAATGTTTTTTTTGTGAATATACAAAAATACGAATTTTAAATCATTTTGTCTAAATCTGATAAATGTGGAATCACGAGTAAAATTACGTGTTTTCACAACTCCTTATTTCATAAAAATCATGCAAAGAACAGTTCACTCCTATCGGAGCTCTGGGGCGGAAGAGTTATAAATTATCTACAGACAGCAAGGCTCCCCTGGAGCTAAATGCTGTGACATTCAATGTAAACCATTCATTGTAAAGAATCACATCAATTTGACTATACAACATTTAGTAAAGAATGAACTACTCTTCAAATATATTAGCTGCCAGTGCTCCAGCGGAGCAACTCTGTCTGTAGTAAGCCTATACCTATACCACCTCAAGCATCGTAGATGCGGCCTGTGAATAGAAAGACTCGCTCGCTCTGATTTGCAATGGGCTTGCCCTGTAAAATAGTAAGTAAATTTCACAGGGTGAATGTTGCGAAGCAAAAAGAGGAAGTATTCTATACTTGTCACAACATCTTCTGCATGCAAGTGTTTCAGGCCTGTAAGGCCGATATAATTCAGCCCTGGGTGAAGCCCAGGGTTA
>DATERO010000319.1:0-3891 GCA_035271465.1 Dysgonamonadaceae bacterium
CAAAACTTTGCACAAGCATGGGAATATTTCAAACCTATGCGCGATCAAACTTTTGTTGATCAGGATCAGCGCTATGTTGACCTTCACCGACCAGATGGAACGCCCGACATATTGCAGTTTATAGAACATGGAACATTGCAACTAGTAGCACAAGCCGAGATTATTGGCCACATGACGCAAACTTTGTCCAACTCTGTACTTCATAACTACCATCATTTGGGCGATGCAGCTTCAATAACTGACGGTCTTCCTTATAATCCCGAACTTGGCCCATATGAAGTAGCTGAGGATGGTAAATCGAGCGGAGTTAAAGATGATATGTGGGCATTTACAAGTCGTAATCCTAGTTTAGATCTAAGAGCTGCAACAATGTTTGCCACTGCAAGTCGAGCTTTGAAAGGATATAACGATGATCTTTCGGAAAGGGCATTGCAACAATCAAAAAGATTACTAGCAGAAGCTACAGAACTACTTGCCAAAAGGGCGGAAGACAACACTGGTAGATTCATGAACAGTGGGGATGTAGGTACCAATCTTGAACTTTACATAACAACAGGAGAACAACAATATGTTGATAAATTTGAAGAGCTTCTATGGTCAACACTTGATCGCAATGTTAGCTTCTCCATCTTAACAGCATTACATGCAATACCACATATGGACGCATCTTTCAAAGAGAAGTTACGCCCCTATGTTATAAAATATAAAGAATATATAGATGAGCTCGAAAATGATAATCCATACGGAGTACCCATTGGATTAGGCAACTGGGCAGGAAGTGGAGGAATAGTAAACTTTGGCACAACCATTAGTTTTGCACACACACACTTCCCCGACATTATTGATGCAAAACATGCATTCAAATCAACCAACTGGTTGTTTGGCTGTCATCCATATCACAACTACTCACTAGTTGCAGCAGTAGGCGCAGCTCGTCCCAAAGCAGTGTTTTATGGTAATAACAGAGCCGACTTCTCATTTATTCCAGGTAATGTTGCCCCAGGCTTATTATTCAGACAACCCGATCATTTTGAAAATTACGACGATTGGCCATTCCTATGGGGACAAAATGAAGGAACGATTGCTGGAAATACAAGCTATTTAATTTTTGGACATGCGTTTAAGAATCTAATAAAATAAGCAATTTGAAATAGATATCTGACACCACCTTAGGGCGTGTCTAAACGTATGATTAGATTGATTTAAAGAATCAATTAATAAAAAAACTGGTATTATATTAACTTTCTAAGTTATATAGTATCAGTTTTTTTATGTGCTTGCTGTGTGTACAGCCTATTATCTGCGACGTAATTGCATCAACCTTAACACCAAATTCAGTAAGTAAAGATGACATCCTTTCAGGAATCAAAGAGAGAAGTTTTAAGTTCAATCTGTTCATATTTTCACTTAATGAGAACCTGCGTGCAAATGATCTTCAAGCAATTGCATTGTTATCAGCTTCGTAACTCTTTGTGTTTGCGTTCAAGTTTCTCCACGAAGCAATACTGAACAATCACTGCTAATTCTTTCTGCAGAAAAATCGAAATTAATCTCTTTGATTTCTCAATAAAATGTTGTGCCTTTATCACTCATATGTGGGTGTAATTTAAAGTCTTTATTTTTGTCTTTAATCATTTCAAAGATAGTACTTTACACCCATTGCTTATTACTTTACCATGAGTTGTTCGGGTTACCGCATCAAGGGTTTAAGCTAAGCACTCTACTGATGACTACACCTCATAATCAATTGCAGCACGATCGGTCCTCACCTTCGCTATAAACGACACCACCTCTTGATGTGCAGGATGATTGGCATACACTTTCATGTCTTCAAGGCTATTAAATTCGGTTATCAACATCAAATCATAATTATCGGCTGACACTTCCGGCATATTAATCTTCACTTCAATCCGCTGAAGCTCAGGAATCACACTTTGCAACTCCTCCAATTTCCTTTTTATATATAGCGCATTCTCATGCTTCGAATTTCCTTCTGCAAAGGGGTGTAATTTAAATAATACTATGTGCTTAATCATAACAAAATAATGTGTTAGTGTATAAATTTGATTGGAGCAAAAATAATAACTCTTTGGGTGAATAAGGCGCTAAAATGGGGTTTAATTACCTATTACGAATTACTAATGAGTGTGAGCTCCCCGGTGTGAATATATGTTTACCAAAAATAGTTCGACTCCTAGAGGAGTGTGAGTTATTGCTATATTTGAGGTATGCTTCACTAGATGCTTTTTGTTGTTTAGTCAAATTGAGGCAACTTTTTATTATGAATGAGTAATATTAAATATCACAATCTCTAGCTCCATGGGAGCCTCGCTGTCTGTAGCAAGTTATTAATACAACCAACCCAGAACTCCTTTTGGAGTGAACTGTAAAACAGTCTAAGCGTGTCAGGTCTTTTTATTTCAGATAGCAGGTCTGAACCTAGATGCCCATGATTCTCTTGATTGATTGATTATGTTTATCAGCATTACATATTGTGGGCATCATGCAATCCTTTTTTTATGATTCGGATTGTTGTTCACCCCACCGACAACTTAGCTGCATCATGCCACATATAATTGGGCATTGGTTCGTGCAACTTCCAGTTGATACTCATAGGTTGCGAACCGTAGTAATCCATCAATGAGCCTTCGCCAAGAAAAACATACCCCATAGTATTTCCAAACTCATCTGTTGGCTTCTCACGGACAAAAAGCATAATTCTCTTTCCATCCTCTTTGTGAGTAATATATGAAAGTCCCTTTCCACGATCTGCTCTTGCAGAATTTTGAGTTTGCCAATGAAACTGTGTTTCTGTAACAGCATAGTCATCATACATAGTAGTTGGTGAAAAATTCTCTTCTGATTTGATTAGATTAATAAACAGCAACTCCCTATTCAGCTTTTCTTCAAATAAATGCAGATAAGCGTAGTCTTGAATTTATTTTCCCCGAAAATAATCAAAATCAAATTAGAAGTCAAAATGAAAAGCAATCCCATGAATCAGGAGTGCGTATACCTATAGCACTTGCAGGAGTTGATTTAACTGAAAAGCAGCAAAATGATCTTAAATCTGACAAGACTATTTATGTGAAAGGATTGAAAGATAAAGCCGGACAAGAATATAATGCCTACATTAAAGTAAACCCAGAAGAAAATAAACTTGATTTCTTTAGATTCAATCCTGATAAGGCGAAAGCAAAAGGTAAAGAGGTTACTCCTGTCAATGAGCATAAAACACAGGTAGCAGTGAATTCTGAAGGTAAGACGAATGAAGCAACTAAAAAAATGGATGTTCCCTTACGGAAAAGTCAATCAAAACCTACGAATGCTCAAGCAGAAAAGCAACAGAAAAAAGAAGCTAAAGCAAGTAATCAGTTAGAATCTTCTAAGAAAAGAAAAGGACGAAAGATGTAGGTTAAAAAGTAATCACATTAGGAAATATTAAAATCCGATATGACACGAAAAGAGTGTCGTATCGGATTTTTTGTTGATATGAAGAAGATAGATTAAGAATCAGGATAATCAAAGGACAAAACACAGCAATGGTTAATTTGGCAAGCTTTATCATTTGATGTTTCGGATTTTATAGTTTTTTTGGAGGTATTGTTCTAACTAAATAAACGATTATTATTTCTGTCAGGAGCGGAAAACTCCACTTTAGATCCAACGCAAATATAACCGTATTGAGTCTATGCTATATTGTTTTTTACAAAAAAACAGAAGTTTATTAATACTTAAATCGTTCTTGCACAAATCCGCATGTTGTTTGCAGTGTTTATTATTTTATAAGTCCCGACAATCTGTTTTTATTTAATAATGCAGAGGGATTGTATTTTTCTATTAAAGCATTTACAATTAATTCTTGAGAATAGTTTGATTTTGGTCCCAATG
>DATERO010000320.1:0-8653 GCA_035271465.1 Dysgonamonadaceae bacterium
TTACTAAGGTTTGGAAAAGGATTGAATCTTATGTAGAATAATTCAATTTCAATTGCAAAAGTGATAGAGAAGCAATAGTGTTCATCAAGTAAACCTAAAGATAAAAGAATTAGGAGAACCTTAGTAACCCCGCTGCCGCACGATTGCATCGTGTGGCTTCTACAATCTTAGAAAAACCAAATGAAAGGATTTGCGCGGCAGTCGCTCACACCAATTTGTAATCGGGGTTTGCGAAGCAAAAAGTAATTCAAAAACAAGTATCGCTCTCGCGACACACGCTTTACAAAAACGAGGGAGCGGATAGTGGTTTTCTCCTTAGTGCTGTATGTATTGATTCATCTAAACACATAATTTTACATCCAATCCTCAACAACACCACAGAACCCATAAATGGGTTCAATTTAATTTGCATTAGCTGTGTGTAACAAAAAAAACGAGGGCATGATGATCTTGACCACCAATGCCCTCGTTTAGTGTTTGAAATTGTTTTTAGGCATCTCTTACGCCAAATCAATCTCTTCATTCAAATATACATCTTGTATTAAGTTGAGCAATTTAACTCCCTCCTCCATTGGACGTTGGAAAGCTTTTCTACCTGAAATGAGTCCTGTACCACCAGCGCGTTTATTAATAACTGCGGTGCGAGCGGCATCAGCAAAGTCATTGTCACCAGAAGCTCCACCAGAGTTAATTAAACCAATTCTTCCCATGTAGTTGTTTACCACTTGGTATCTACATAAATCTATTGGATGATCTGTAGTGAGTTTATCATACATTGCAGGATCTGTTTTCCCAAACTTAATATCACGGAATCCACCATTCGTTTCGGGCAATTTTTGTTTTATAATATCCGCTTTAATAGTAACTCCAATATAATTTGCTTGACCTGTTAAGTCCGCCGCAGCGTGATAATCTTTTTCAGATGTTTTGAAAGAATTGTTACGGGTGTAACACCACAACACAGTTGCCATACCTAATTCGTGTGCTTCTTCAAAAGCTTCGGCTACTTCTTGTAATTGTCTGTCAGCTTCTTCCGAACCGAAATAAATTGTCGCACCTACTGCTGCAGCTCCTAAGTTCCATGCTTCTTGAACTGATCCATACATTATTTGATCATAATCATTTGGATAGGTCATCAATTGATTGTGATTCATCTTTACTAAGAATGGAATTTTATGGGCATATTTTCTTGCATATAAAGCTAATCCTCCAAATGTGGTCGCAACTGCATTACAGCCGCCTTCAATTGCAAGTTTAATAATGTTCTCAGGATCAAAATAGAGCGGGTTGGGTGCAAATGATGCGCCTGCTGTGTGCTCTATACCTTGGTCAACAGGAAGGATAGACATATAGCCTGTACCGCTCAAACGGCCATGATTATATAGCAGTGAAATGTTTTTCAAAGTTTGTACATTTCTGTCGCTTATACCGAATACTTCATCCACATAGTTTGGTCCAGGATGAGTAAGAAGTTCTTTATTTACTGTTTCACACCTGTGATTTAGTAAGCTTTCTTGTTCTTTTCCCAAGTATTCTTTAATTTTTTCAATGTTATTGTATATCATATTTTCTATTTTAACTTTATGTATGTATTTATTATTGTTTTAGTTATCGTCTAATAATGAAGTAAAGTTGAACTCTCAATAATATATATCTATTTATTGAGCAGATTTGCTTTTATCTGACTTCTTTACCAAAGTATATTTTAAATTGCTACTCCTCGTTTCCGTTTTTTGTTCTGAAACTTTGCGTTTAATATTATATCGTCTATATAATATTAATGCTATAAACGCTACGATTACAATGCCTATAAGTGCTGTGATAACACTGCTCATATTAATAACACTTTCTTCATTCATAATTTATTATTTTTTATTTGATCTGCTACTCCTAATTTATGGTGCAGACAACTTACCCGTTTTTCACACGAAAAATTTTCCAAACATCCGACCAAACATTTACTGTTTCTATTTGTGATGGTTTAAATCCAGCTTCAATTAGATTATCATAAGTCTTTCGGTTGATGTTATCACCATAGAGTGCGGAAGATATGGGATTTAAAATATCCATAACTTTACCTGCAATCTTTTTTTGACTACGAACATGCTCAAGCAGAAAAATGTTTCCTTCATTTTTACATACTCTTTTGATTTCTCTGAAACCTTTGATAGGGTCGTGAACCGAGCAAAATACACAAGATGCAACTACTGTATCGAATGTATTATGGGGAAATTTTAAATTTTCTGTATCCATTATCAATAGCTCATCCACAAGTATATGTCCATTTGCACGTCTTCGTGCAAATTTCAACATGTTCTCGCTTGAATCGATACCTGTAAGAGATACACCCTGCGGATAAAAGCTCAAATTCTTACCTGTGCCTATGCCTATTTCGAGTGTTTTGCCTTGGACATCTTTCAATAACTCTTTTCTCCATTTTGAGAGAGTCCCATCAATGGGTGCTAAAAGCTTGTCATAGAGTGCTGCATTGCGGTTATAGTATTGTTTGGACTTTATACTCATAGAGAGATATATTCAATTTTGGAAACTTTCAAAAATGACATGATTCTGATTGACAATCACTATTACTTTCCCTACCTATTCTAACGTAGTGAATACGTTAAATGTTCACGCAGCGAAGGAGTGATAATTAATTGAAATATATGATAATCAGTATATTTACACGTTTTATATTTTCAGAATATTATATCTCAAATTATGTGGATGTGTAATTGAGAATAACTAGGTTAGAGCTGTTGCGGAGAAATGATAGTAAATGAGAGATTTGAGATCATAATCAGAATTATGTGTTTGTTATTCTATTGTTTAGCAAAAGATAATAGAATAGAGCAACACACCTACGTAGACAAAATAAATCATTAGCAAGGCCTGAATAGTGAGGTTGGACAATTATTAGTTGCAGCACATCAACACCTAATTATTACGGCTTGTTATATACCTTATCTTGCTCTTTATTTCTGACACGCATATATCCCTGGTAACTCAAGAGTGGGTAAAGTTCAAGCAAAATGCTTACTAAGTAAAAAAGCCTTGAATTAAATAATTCAAGGCTTTTTTACTTTTAATATTTACAGATATTAGTTTTACCTAATTCGATTCAGTGATCTAATTAATGCTTCATCAGCACCAATCTTTCTGATAGCCAAATAAGTCAATATTATTGCAATAAATGGTGTGATAATACCTATACCTATGTTTTGGAAAACTGAATTAAACTCAGGGTTACGTTGGTATATAAAGAAGCCACAGAGTGCATAGTAACCAAGAATTATAAAAATATTCATTGAAGCTAATCTTATTTGTAACATTCGTTTTTTATATAGAAAAACAATACCAACAGATAAAATGGCGCTTATATTACCAATTACAAATAATCCCCATGTTGGGAAAATTATTTCTTGATTCATATAAAAGCCCATTGCTTCGAATTGAACAATATCTCCATCAAAGGAAAATACTGCTAAATTAGTTAAAAGACTTACCACCATGCATATTGAGGCAAGTAATAAATATACTGTTTGAATACGCTGAAGCATAATTAAAATAGGTCTTTTTCTTTACTTGGATTGCGGTAATATACTTCTTCATGCTCCCATTCGTCAATAGCGATTAGAGATGGCTTCGGAAGTTTCTCATAGAAGCGAGAAATTTCTATTTGTTCGTGATTCTCAAAAACCTCTTCTAAGTTATCACTATACGATGCAAATTCTTGAAGTTTTGCATCAAGATCTTGTTTCATCTCAATTGAAACTTGATTGGCTCTTTTACCTAAAATCTTTACTGCTTCGTAAATATTTCCAGTCTGTTTTGCTATATCGGCCAAATTTCTTGTTTCAGTTGTTGTACTTGCTGTTACTCTTTTATAGTCCATAGTATATATAAAATGTTAGTATGTAATTCTTGATGAATTTTTATCTTAATTCTTTTTACGAAGAAGGCAATTGTTCTACAATTTTCTCAGCTTCGTTAAAATACTTATCTGCTTCTTTCAAAAACTTCCCTGTTGGGTACGAGTTTTTATAATTATAGTATTCGTCAATTACTGCTCTGTATCTCATTGGTTTTGCGTCTCGAATACTATTATCTGCCAATTCATAACGAGCTCTTAATATGAGCATTTGAAAATCTTCAGCATATTTAGAATAAGGATAATCTTTTAATGCTTCTCTTGCTGTAATTACAGCCGATTCATAATTATTACCCATATAATTGCCTAATCTCAAATATAACTGAGCCTTTAGTAATTCCTTATATGACAACTTTTCTTGCAATTCAAACAGATATGTTTTGGCTTGTTCGGCACGATCAGTTTGCGGATACAACTCAATGTAGCGTTGAAACTCCCCAATTGCTTTGTAAGTCTTTGTTTGATCTAATCGAGAGTCGGGTGAGTCGAGATACATTCCATAAGCTGCATAATAAAGTGATGGCTCTGCATATTCGCCTCTTGGATACGAATTGTAATAAGTGGTAAAAACCTGTGTTGAGGATAAATAGTCTTTTGAGTTATAATAACTCTGACCTAACAAATATAAAGACTCCTCTGCTTGAGCTGTTCCTTTCATATAAGAAACCAGTTCTTCTAACAAAGCTATTGAGCGACTATATTTCTTCTCTTCGAAGTATTTTTTAGCATAAGTGTATTTCAGGTCACGATCTGTGCTTTTTAGAATACTGTTGTATTCACCACAAGAACTGAAAATTATTGCTACTGCAAAAAAAAGTATTAGTTTTGATGTCTTTTTTATTATCATAGTTTAGTCTCACTAGTCTCACTAACGGGTTTTAAAATGCAAATTTACTGAAACTTTTGCATAAATGATAATGAGAATTCGTTTTTATTCTATTTTAGTACTTCCGACTAAGAATTCCAGAAGACTATCCACATATTTGCGATGATTAGCCAAGCGTGGAACTTTGTTTTGACCTCCCAATTTTTCTTTTGATTTCATCCATTCGTAAAAGAAGTTTTGTGGTACTACTTTTATGATTGGCATTCCTAATGATATATCAAAAGAGCGCTTTGCTTCATAATCCGAGTTCAACGATTTCAAAGCATCGTCCAATGTTTGCGTAAACAAGTCAATATCTGATGGAGAGGTCTCAAACTCAATAAGCCACTCGTGTGCTCCATTGTTATTATCCCCAAAAAACACAGGTGCTGCTGTATATTCTGTAATTTTTGCACCTGTAGTTTTACATGCTTTATGAAGTGCATCTTGTGCATTATCAATCATCAACTCTTCTCCAAATGCATTGATGAAATGCTTGGTACGTCCCGTGATTTTAAACAGTGGAGGATTTAAAGATGTAAATTCAATTGTATCTCCCAGTAAGTAGCGCCATAGCCCTCCACTTGTAGAAATTAGAATTGCATATTTAACACCTACTTCAACTTCATTAAGTGTTAACACTACTGGATTGGGCTTTTCCCAATCACCATTGGGAATAAATTCGTAGTAAACTTGTGTGTCTAATAGCAACAAAAGATCGGGAGTATCGGGAGCATATTGAAGACCAAAGAAGCCTTCAGATGCATTATATGTTTCCCAATAATTCATTTTATCGCAAGGTATTAGCTTCTCAAACTGTTCTTTGTAGGGAAGAAAACTAACACCACCATGAAAGAACGCTTCTAAATTAGGCCATAGCTCAGGAATGGTTTTTCCTGTATCTTCTGTTATTTTTTTTAGTAGAACTAACATCCAAGAGGGAACTCCTAGAAGAGTTCTAATATCTTGTTTTATTGCATAATCGGTAAGTTTTTGAAGTTTAACATCCCAGTCAGGTATCAGTGATATCTCTTCGGGTGTTCTTCTTCTTTTTGCCCACCATGGTAGGTTTTTCACCAACACAGCCGAAACATCACCAGTGAATATCCCATTGCCAATGGCATTTACCTGTTGACTCCCTCCCAGCACAAGTGCTTTACCAAACATGACTGCATTATCAGGTCTATGCTTTGCATACAAAGCAAGCATGTAATGTCCACCTTTATAATGACAGTTTGTAAGAGATTCTTGAGTTATGGGTATGTATTTGCTTTTATCATTGGTTGTTCCTGATGACATAGCAAACCATTTGACTGGTGTGTCCCAAAGAACATTCTGTTTTTTCTCATTTATCATTATATCTAAGTAAGGCTTCAAATCATCATATCCCATAATGGGAACATACCTTTTAAAGTCTTCAGGAGTTTTAATTTTATCAAAACTGTACTTTTGACCAAAAAGAGTTCGCCTGCCATGCGATATTAAGTAATTAAAAGTATCTAATTGACTTCCCCAGGGATTTTCAAGGAATTTATTGATTGGTTTGTAATATGAAGAAAGAATTGAACCAATAATATATTTAATCATCACCAATTATTTTAATTTTAACTACAAAGATAATGTATGATTGCAAACGAAAGCCATAAATAGACAATTGTTTTGACTTATATGACACCTGAAAGTCATTTCAGCAAATTCTTTTCTAACCAAGACGACTTATTTTATGTAGTTTCTCTTCGTCAATGATTTTTATTTTTCTGCCATCTAATGATAGTATGCGTTCGTTTTCAAATATAGATAAGGTGCGAATTGCATTTGAGGTTGTCATGTTTGATAAATTTGCTAAATCTTCACGAGATAGATATATGTTGATTGTAGCACCATCTTTTTCTAATCCGTAACTATCTTTTAAGAAGAGAAGAGACTCTGCAAGTCTTCCTCGAATGTGTTTTTGTGTAAGGTTAACTACTCTTTGATCTGTTGCACCTAAATCAACAGAAAGCAATTGAATGAAAAACAAAGCCAGGTTACCATTATTGCGCAAAAAGTGTTCTACAATTTTCATAGAAATAAGACACACCTGAGTGGATTCAAATGCTGAAGCAGATGTGACGTAAGGTTCATTAGCAAAATAGGCTCTATATCCAAAATATTGAACTGGTCTGATCATACGAATTATTTGACTGCGACCTCCTACTCCATCTTTGTAAATTTTCACCTTGCCTTTCAGCAAACAAATTAAATCTTCAGGAGAGTCATTCTCCATATAAATGATTTCATTTTTTTTATAATTCACAAATCGAGCATTTTCACGAAGTAATTCGTGCTCATTTTCATTCAACACCCTCCAAATCTCTGGAAGTGATGCAGAAATATCAATTGACTTAGTTTTTCTCACTTTTTTCACTTAATATTAGACATCATGTTATATAACATAGTTGTTAAACACAAAAATAGCAAAAATATATCGTAAAATACAATATTAGTACAATAATATATCTAATGTGAATTGTTATTTTTGTTGCAAAAGTATACATTGTTGAATAAAACATGTAATTTTGTTAGTCGTACAAGCACTAAGAATGAAGAGAAACAGTATAATATTCCTTTTTTTATTTTTGTATTCGTTCACTTCAACAACTTTTAAAGTTTTTGCAGAGGATCCAGTTGAACCTATTTTGAAGAAAGCAATGAAAGCTGCAGAGAAATATTCGAGAGCTGTTGAAGAGTATAATGCCGAAGTATACATGAGAGTATATGTAAAGACACTAAAGAAAAATTACCTTTATCGCTACACACATCTTATACCTAAATTTGTACTACATGATAGGAACTCTAATGAAGGCTTAGTTGAAGTTTTAAGTGATATAAAGTTCAACTACCCTAATAATTATATTGTTGATATAAAGCATTTAAATAGCACCATTTCTCAGAAAAGAGTAGAGGATTTACTTCCCACTAATCTTATACACCTAAATATTTATAATGAATCCTCCAGTAATGAGCGCTTTTTTATGCCTTTGCGAGAATCATCTAAAAAATATTATCGTTATACTTTGGAAAGCACATTTACAGATGATAATCTAACATTTTACACAATATCATTCACTCCTATATATAAAGCTCCTAAGCTTTTGAAAGGTACATTTATTTTAGAACAAAACACATGGCGTGTAATGCAGTTTAATTGCGAGGGGGTCGACATTGCTTCAGATTTCTCTGTTGAGCTATATATGGGTAATACAAAATCAACTCAACTACTACCTGTTAATGCTACCATTTTTCAAAAATTCTCATATCTCGGAAATGTTGTCTCAAATAGAAATTTAGTAAATATAAAGTATGACTCTATAAAGTTGACGCACGATCCATTTGAAGAGAAGAATTTTAACTTAAGCAACTTATACAAAGTGAGGTTGTATTCAGTACCAGTGATAGATGATGCTGCTTTTTGGGAGACAGAACGTAGAATACCTTTGCAAACAGCAGAAGAGGAATTATTGAATCAATATTATCTCCTGAAATCAGAGGAAGATTTCAAAAAGTCAAAAAGTGATTCCTTAAAATCAAATAGTTCTTCATCATGGGCTAAAACGATAGTTATGAACTCAAAATATAAATATCGTTCCACAAGCATAAATTATAGTGGTGTATTCAATCCTGCGTTATTTGGATATTCATCGTTAGATGGTTTGACTTATGGTCAAAAATTAAATATAAACTATGAGCTAAAAAGACAATCAAGCATTAATATGAAAGCATTTGTTGGCTACATGTTTGAAAAAAAAGAACTATTTAGTGATATATCAACCACTTGGAATTACAACCCCACTCATTTAGGAAAACTCACTCTTTCTATT
>DATERO010000321.1:0-5548 GCA_035271465.1 Dysgonamonadaceae bacterium
AATATCTTTAGTTGACCATTATTACATAGAAACTGATTATCATGCAATCAAAGATATTACTTCTTATCTTCAATAGGAACTTTTCTTTTTAAGCTTTGACTCAGAGAAATCATAGTTTCAGTTGCTACCACTCCTTTAATCTCTTGAATACGATTATTCAACAAATCCATTAAATGCTCATTATCGCGTGCATATAGTTTTATTAAAAGCGTATAAGGACCAGTAGTGAAGTGGCATTCTGTAACTTCTGGTATTTTCTCAAATTCTGGAACTGCATTTTTATACATTGAACCTCTTTCCAATTTAACTCCAATGTATGCACTCGTTGAGAATCCTAACACTTTTGGATTGACATGATATCCAGATCCTGTTATTACTTCATTTTCAATCATTCGCTGCACACGTTGATGAATAGCAGCTCTCGAAACTCCACATTTTTCAGCAACATCTCGGAAGGGAATACGCGCATTTTGTGAAATTATTTCTAAAATTTGTCTGTCTAGCTTGTCTATTTTCTCCATTTTAAATCTCATTTTTTGAATAATTCCTCAAAATTACTATTTTTCTTGATTTTAATTACACTTTGGATTGTTTTAATGACATTATGTGCCAAAATGATGCAAAATAACATCAAAAAAACATCTTACTTATCAAAATGATGCAAAACTCACTTATTTTAACATGAATGATGCAAAACTCATATCAATGGAAGTAGTAATTTTAATATTAGCATCTTCGCCTGCTATTAATTTTACAAGCACACCATCGTTCTCGGCTACTGTAGCATCGTCTGTAAAATGAATATTATAATCAGTTTCGTAAGCTTTCTTAATAAGATGTGCAGGAAAGACCTGTGGAGTTTGAACGATCCTTATATTTGTCCTATCGAGAGATTTGTGGCTAGAATCAATCACTTTTCGTAAACTATTCTTCTCATCCACTACAGGAATTATGCCACATTGACCTTCTTTCGAATGATGATAGCACTGTGCAATAAGCTTTGATGTGACCAAGGGTCTAGCGGCATCATGAATGGCAACAATCTTATAATCTTGAATTAAAGCTAGACCGTTTTTAACAGAAGCAAATCGAGTATCTCCTCCTTCCACCAATTGACACGGTACATCAAAATCATATTCAGTGCACAGTTCTTTCCAATAATTAATAAATTGATAATGTAACACTACTACTATTTGCATATAATTATCAAACTCATAGAACTTTTCAATCGTTCGCATCAACATGGGCTTCCCTGCTAATGTCAAAAACTGTTTAGGAAGATTTGCGCCCAAGCGCAACCCTCTACCTCCAGCAACAATAACAACAGCAAATTGAGAAGGAGTTTTCATTTGTTTAACTCATCTAAAATATTTTGTAACTCTTCATCGGTTTCTGTAAGTTTTTGCTTGCAAAATGCAACTAACTTCGATGCACGCTTCACGTAGACAGTCAATTGATCTACATCAAGTTCATCAGAATCAATAAGTGAAACAATTTTTTCTATCTCAGCTTTGGCTTCTGCATACGTAATCTTCTCGTTTTCCATAAATCTATTTTTTTTCTATAATTTTTGAGTCTACCTCTCCATCCAAAAATCGTGTTTGAATAACTTCTCCTACTGCAATATCGGAGATTGACTTTATAGTTTTGCCATTGCGCGTTGTGATTGTATAACCACGCTTTAGCATGTTCTCTGGTAATGACAAAGAAACAAAATGTTCATATCTTTGAATATCAAAACGCTCTTTTTCCAACAAATGCTTAACGACACCTTTCAGTCTATCTTTCAAGAAGTTAAGACTGTTGTCTGAATTATGCAATAATGCTCTAGAATGATAATATAAATCTTTCGACATTGCATTTAATTGGCTTTGATTCTCATTCAAAATGCTTCTTGATAACGAAACAATGCTATCCTGCAAAAAAATAAGGTGATTGATTGTTACGGCTGCGGTGTTGATAAGAAACTCAGCTGCGGCTGTCGGAGTTTTCACTCGTGTATGTGCAACAGTATCCAACACCGTAACGTCTCTTTCATGACCAACTCCACTAATAATAGGTAAAGGAAACTGTGCACAGTTTGTTGCTAACAAATACGAATCGAATGAATTTAAATCGGATGATGCTCCTCCTCCTCTAATAATCACAACCACATCAAACAAATGCTTGTGTTGATAGATTTGTTCCAATGCAGTAATTATAGAACCTTCACTACGATCTCCTTGCATGATCGCAGGGAAAAGCTTAGTGTGAAAAACTGCCCCCGTTGTATTATGTTCCAATTGATTTTGAAAATCTTCATAACCCGCTGCTGTAGGTGATGAAATAATAGCTATTCGATTTAATGGCTCGGGTAAAATTAACTCTTTGTTTAAAGTAAGCACACCCTCCTCTTCTAATCTTTTAAGCACCAACATCCTGTTGCGAGCAACTTCTCCCATGGTGTATGACGGATCTATATCATTCACGAACAAACTATAACCATAGGCTTCATGAAAATCGATTGTCACAAACACCAGTACTGTTATTCCCGAAGTGAAAGGCTGACCAGTTTCTTTTTCAAAATATGGTTTTAATATATTAAATGTTGAAGACCATATAGTACCCCTCGCTTTGGCAACAATTGTTTGACCATCACGTGCCTTCTCTATAAACTCAAGATAACAATGACCATTTCTATGATGTCTCACATCACTTGTTTCTGCACGCACCCAGTAGCTTTCATTAAACTCTTGCCTAATAACTTCTCTGACACTTAGGTTTAATTCCGAAAGCGATAATATATTATGATTCATGTGAGTTCGTTTTTATATCCTTAGTCGTAAAGTAAGTTGCTCGAAGGGTGATTCAACTACAACAAACAATTCATTATTCTCTTTTTTTATAGTATCCGATAATGTAAAAACATAATCATACGACTCAAAGTTTTCATCTAAAATCACTTCACCTTTTTCGTTTAAAATACGAAGTGAGTAACTATGGGAATTATACTTGGGCTCATTTAGTCCGACAACCATTAAGCAACTGTCAGTCATTGACACTTTCATCAAACCATTTATAGCATAATTTTCTTCTTGTTTTAATGTCTTCAAAACATTTTGAAAAGCTATTTTGAAATCAGGAATACCATATCCTAAAATAGAATCGGGACATTGAAACTGATGAGCAGATTTTTTAACAATACCAATTAGTTCATTGCGATTCAGCTTTGGATTTATCGACCACAATGAACCTATAAGCCCAGTGAGAAAAGGAGAAGAAAAAGATGTGCCATTAGTATATTCAATCAATCCATTTTGTCCAACTGTAGCAGTCATCCTACCAATCGACACCAAGTCGGGCTTGATGCGACCATCTAATGTAGGTCCGTGAGAGCTAAATGTTGCAACAGTACTATCTAAAGACACAGCTCCAATTGTTAGCATCTTTTTTGAATCGCCAGGCATCGTAACTTTCCCCCATTCTTTATTTCCTTCATTTCCTGCACTTCCCACAATTAGCATACCTTTGTCAAAAGCTGTATTAGCTCCTCTTGATATAAATGACTTGTTGCCAGTTAATTCTTTATATGTGTAATTTAATGTTGAATCATCAAAATGATTGTATCCTAAGGAAGTGTTTACGAGCCTTACTCCCAAACTATCTGCATATTCAATAGCTGCTACCCAGTAATCTTCTTCAACAGGAAATTCGCTATGTTCATCTTCAGATCGTAAAAGCAGATAGGATGCTTGTGGAGCACTACCAATAAATTTATGTGGAAAATTAAGTGCCATGGTTGAAAGAACTTTTGTGCCATGATCAATTGAAGAGAAGATGGTTCCATCAGGAACAAAATTTTTATACCCATTGATGAATGAATGTGTAAACCATGGGATTACATCAACATTCGTAAATCCAGCATCTATTACTGCAATATCTATTCCCTTACCTTGGAATCCTGCGTTATGCATAAGATGTGCATTATGAAAAGTGAACTGTTTATCACTAATACCAAAATAACTCTCCACCAATGTGTCGTTAAAGCAATCTATTGGCATCAAACGTGGACGCATTTGCTCTCTTTGTGTGTATCGTTTTCCCCGCCATACATATCTAACAGAATCGACAAAACTAAAACTATCGATTTTCTTTATCTGCAGGCTATCCTCGCAATATACTACAACAGTGTTAAACCATTTACTTTCAGCAACAATGTCAACACCCTGATCAATTATTATTTGTTTATAAATATGAGAAACAGGATAATCGGTTGAATCAATTTCAACTCTCTGCTCTTTTCTTCTATCAAGAGCTTTTTGTGAAAGATAAGCTAAAGGATTAGTCTTCACAGAATCGCTGGTGTGTTTATCTTTCAGATATACTCGAAACTTATATCTTATCGTATCATTTTCACTATAGGTAATTTGAAATTGAGCAATCAGCAAAACAATAAAAAGATAGCGCATTATGGTGATTTATTTGGATTAAAGTAAAAGTAAGCGCGTTTAGCTTAATCTCAATATTATACGCTACTTATGCTTGTTCCTAAGAGTATCCCTCTTTTTTAATATAAAGAAAAGAGCAATTGCCAAAGCAATGTTTACCCCAATCACTAAAAAATAGGATCCTTTATTCTCGGAGGTATAAAATTTATTTCCAGCATAGACTGCTATCACAGCCGTATATAAAAGAATAACTATAGGTATAAGAATATGTCTTTTGGGTTTAATTTTCATTCTGATTGAAGTTTTTCGGCAAATCGTATCAGTTTCTCCTTTGAAATAATAGGTTTTATTTCATCACTACTTAATGCAAGCTTTGTAATAAACTTTTCCCAAAAGCTCATTTTGGGAAATAACAATTCGCCTTCAAAATAATCGGCAACAATTGCTATATCGTGTAACTCCTTAGGATATGCTTTGTTTAATTGTTCCAATGCTTTGTCTCCTTCAAAGTGACAAGACACAAACAATCCTAATCTCTTTGTCCTTAAAAGGGCTATATTGTCTTTGGTAAACTTAACAACTGATTTACTGTTTTTTCCATAGTGTATAGATCCTCCAATAACAATAGTATTATAAACAGTAAGATCAGGCAAAGAATCTCCCCGTTCATTCAAAAAACATAAATCAACATTTCCATCTAAAAGTTGAAAAAGCTGTTTTGCATACTCTGATGTTGTCCCATGACGAGACGCATACACGATTAATGTATTGTTCATATCTTATTAATACCAAGAGAATTTTTACATAGAAGAATCTTCGAAGATATTCCTTCTACGTAAAATTCGACAATTTAAACTATCCTATTTCCTCTAAAATTGCAAGCAAATATTCGTACGATTTTTCAACAGCTGCTATTTCCACGTATTCATCAGGTGAGTGAGCTCCACGAATAGTAGGACCAAATGAAACAATATCTAACTCCTTATTTATATTTGACTGTATAATTCCGCATTCCAGACCTGCATGAATAACATTTACATGTGGCCTCTCGTCATACTTTTCTATGTAAATTTTCTGCATTGTATGCAAAAGTTTTGAATTAGCATTGGGCTGCCAGCCTG
>DATERO010000322.1:0-3673 GCA_035271465.1 Dysgonamonadaceae bacterium
GTGGTAATATGGATTAATCAAGTTTATTTAAACAATGACATCTATTCATTTTCCTGCAGAGTGGCACCCTCAAAGTGCTATTCAGTTAACTTGGCCTCATAAAAAATCAGACTGGGCAGAAATTCTTGATGAAGCTATTGAGTGCTATGTAAACTTATCAAAACAAATTCTTAAATATACTACACTTATCATTGTTTGCCCTAACACGGAATTAGTAAAGAAGCACTTCACACCTTCGGAGCAAAAAAGTATTATATTCACAGAAATTGCAAGCAACGATACATGGACACGCGACCATGGAGCCATTTCTGTATTCATTAATTATAAACCAGTAATTTATGATTTTGGTTTCAATGCATGGGGATTAAAGTTTGCAGCCAATCTTGATAATCAAATTACCTCTCAAATGTTTGCAAAAGACATTTTTAAACCTGAGGTTACTTATCAAAATCATCTTAATTTTATATTGGAAGGTGGAGCAATAGAGTCCGATGGAGAAGGCACATTACTCACTACATCAAAATGCCTTTTAGCTCCTAACCGAAATCAACCTAAAACGAAAGAGGAGATTAATCAATATTTAAAAGACATATTTGGTTTGAAGCAAATATTGTGGTTAGATAATGGATATCTTGCAGGTGATGACACCGATAATCATATCGACACATTAGCTCGCTTTTGCGACATCAATACAATTGCATATGTAAAATGTGATGATGAGAACGACGAGCATTTTCAAGAGCTAAATAGAATGGAAGAGGAACTGATTAACTTCAGAACCGTTGAAGAAAAACCCTATAATTTAATTGAACTTCCTATGGCCGATCCTATATTTGAAGATGGTTATAGACTTCCAGCCACTTATGCTAATTTCTTAATAATGGATTCTGCAGTACTTATGCCAACATACTCCTCTAAAAAAGATATCATTGCAAAAGAGCAGCTACAAAAAGCTTTCCCTAATAAAGAAATAATTGGGGTGGATTGCCGAACACTTATTAAACAACATGGCTCATTGCATTGTATTACGATGCAATATCCTAAAGGTTTTTTATAACTGCAGAACACAAAAAAACAGGCAGTTCGTCTCTATGATCTGCCTGTTTCGTATATATATAAACTATCTAATTATTCCTTTTAATTTACCCTAAACTCTTCATCCCCATTTTTGAAGAACTCAACAATTTGCAGCGCTGCAGCTAAACCTGCATTAATATTTGCTTCAGATGTTTGAGCTCCACACTTTTTTACCGACGCAAAATATCTATTCCCAAATTTTGAAACCATTTCATCGTGGTTATTTGGTTTAATATCTGTTGCATATTGAAACCTTGCTTTCTCTGTCATGATACGAGTCAGGTCAGCTTCATTTATCACTTCCTTACGTGCAGTATTTATAATAATTCCTCCTTCAGGCAAACGGTTCATCAAGTCATAATTGACACTTCCTTTGGTTGCCACATTTGCTGGCATGTGAAGCGATACAATGTCACTATTATCATATAGCTCTTCGGGAGATTTAACTGCAATAACTCCGTACTCCTCTCCTCGCGATTGATTGCACGATAAAGATGGCGAATAAGCATATACCTCCATTCCGAATCCATGAGCAATATCTGCAACAATTTCGCCAACATAACCAAATGCATGTAAGCCCAGTTTTTTCCCTTTCAACTCCGTACCTGCTGAACCATCAAACCTATTTCTTTTTAAATATATAAGCAACCCTACAACAAGTTCGGCAACTGCATTAGAGTTTTGCCCTGGAGTGTTCATTACACAGATACTTTTAGAAGTGGATACTTCCAAGTCCACATTGTCATATCCCGACCCAGCACGAACTATTATTTTGAGTTTTTTAGCAGCATCCAATACCTCTTTATCAATAATATCACTTCGGATAATAATTGCATCAATATCTTTAATAGAATCTACAAGATCTTTCTTGCTTGAGTATTTCTCCAAAAGTATTAACTCATGACCTTCATTCTCAAAGATCTCCCCAATTTTACTTATAGCTTTTAAAGCGAAGGGCTTTTCAGTTGCAATTAAAATTTTCATGATTGTATATTATTAATATGATATATCCTGAAAATAAATTACCTGTTCTGTTTAGATCATTATGTTGAATTAATTATTATTGAAAATTTTGAAAAGCAAAATTACTATTTATTTTGATTTTCGAAATCTTGCATGCATTTTACTAATGCTTCAACTGCTTCAACTGGGCATGAATTGTATATAGAGGCACGGAAGCCACCAACTGAGCGATGTCCTTTAATTCCAACCATACCTTGATCTTTTGAAAACTGCATAAACTCTGCCTCTTTATCTTTATATTCATCGCTCATTACAAAGCACACATTCATCAATGATCGATCTTCCTTTGCAGCAGTACCAACAAATAATTTATTTCTATCAATCTCGTCATAAAGCAATTGTGCTTTTTCTTTATTAACTTGATACATCTTTTCAACACCGCCCTTTGACTTAACCCATTTCAATGTTTGATACATTACATAAATAGGAAATACAGGAGGAGTATTAAACATAGATCCTCCTTTTATGTGAGAGCGATAATCTATTATGGATGGTATCTCTCTATCTAATTTACCTAACAGATCTTCTCGTACAATAACGAATGCAACACCTGCGGGGCCTACATTTTTTTGTGCTCCACCATATATGATACCATACTTAGAGATATCTATTGGTCGGCTCATTATATCAGAGGACATATCTGCAACCA
Source organism: Dysgonamonadaceae bacterium (assembly GCA_035271465.1). Taxonomy (GTDB): domain Bacteria; phylum Bacteroidota; class Bacteroidia; order Bacteroidales; family Dysgonomonadaceae; genus UBA2632. The sequence continues at coordinate 2,750 of DATERO010000322.1, forward strand.
ATGTTACAGGACTATCCATATCTTCTTTTATTTCTGTACCATAAATTGTATTATTGGTAGTAATATGAAAATAATCAACGTCAGTCGGAATAGTGTAATTTTTCGGTATATATGAATATGTTTTATCTTCTGACGAAGCAACTACTTCAACATCGCCAAAATACTTAGCTTCTTTCATCGCTTTCTTTGCCCAAACACCTGTTTGCAAATAAGCAGCTTTTTTGGAAAGCATGTTAGCAGGTATTGTAGAAAACTGAGTACTGGCACCTCCACCAAGGAAAAGCACCTTGTAATCATTTGGTATATCAAGTAACTCACGCCACAAATCAACACAGTCTTTCATAACCTTTTCCCATCCTGGAGTTCGATGCGAAATTTCTAATATGCCAATACCAGTATTATCAAAATTATGGATTGCATCTATTGCCGCTTCAACAGCTGGTCGAGGTAAAACACAAGGGCCAGCATTAAAATTGTACTTTTTCATATATAAAACGTGAATTAATAAAAGTGAACGTAATTTATTAAATTACTCTATTTCAAGGTAAATAAAGCTATAGAATAGCTTTATGTATAACACACAAAGCTATAAAAATTATGTATATCATCAAATAATAAATCGTCATTTTTAAAAATAACTTTCTACTATATTTAACCATAACAGAGTAAGCTGTATCTAAGGTCACATCATATATTTGTGCAAGAATAGGATTCGTGTTATATTTGCATCGTATAAAAAGCCAATAAATGAATCATCCTCTCCCTTCAGCTTTACTTGAAAATGCCGTAAATGAGTTTGCAAAATTGCCAGGAGTTGGCAGGAAAACTGCACTTCGACTGGTATTGCATTTATTACATCAAGACACTTCTTCAGTTGAAAGTTTTGCTGACGCAATTGTAAAATTGAAGCAAGAAGTAAAGTAC
>DATERO010000323.1:0-4258 GCA_035271465.1 Dysgonamonadaceae bacterium
GACCTTTAGTTTCAACAGTATGATGCGTGCATCAGGCTATCCTCAAAAAGCAATGTACACGATGCTAATTGGGGCATTTTTAAACATTATCCTTGATCCGATTTTCATTTTTGTATTTGATATGGGTATTGCTGGTGCAGCGTGGGCAACAATTATCTCTATGTTTATAGGAATGATATTTGTGATGAATCACTTTACAAGTAAAAGCAGTACGCTACGACTTCGCAAGAAGAATATTCGTTTTGAGAAGAGTATTCTTATTGCAATTGTTTCTATTGGACTGTCTCCATTTTTTATGCAAGTAGCTGCGTCCGGTGTTGCTGTACTTATGAATACATCATTAAAGAACTATGGGGGGGATTTAGCTATAGGTGCTTATGGCATACTAATGTCAATGTTTATGCTCATCACAATGTTTGTAATTGGTCTAAATCAAGGCTTACAACCAATAATAGGATATAACTACGGTGCCGAGATATATAGTCGTGTTAAAGCAGCATTTTATTATGGAATTAAGATTGCAACAGTTGTGACAAGCATGGGCTTTCTCTTAGGAATGTTTTTTCCTCGTCTATTCGCACGTGCTTTTACCTCCGATGTCCAGCTATTAGCACTTGCCGAGAATGCGTTGCGCATTAGTATAATTGCATTTCCTCTTGTAGGTTTTCAAATAGTGATTTCAGGTTACTTCCAAAGTATCGGGCAAGCAAAGAAATCAATTATATTGAGTTTAAGTCGTCAGATTATCTTTTTGATACCCAGTATTCTTATTCTACCACGACTGCTTGGACTCAATGGTGTATGGGCAGCAACACCTGTCTCAGATTTCTTAGCCTCAATGTTAGCCTTCATTTTCTTTATTCGCCAAAGAAATATATTGAAGTCATTAATAAGAGAGAGTGAAAGCAAACCTATCTTTTAAAATGAGTTTAAGTGTACAGATGGTATGATTCACATATATACTTATTATTCTGTTACAACAGAATAAAGATATAATAAATAAGCAAACTCAATACAAACATTAATTGATTGGTATGAAAAAAGTAGTGTTAATTCGTCATGGACAAAGTACATGGAACAATGAAAATAAATTTACTGGTTGGACAGATGTTGACTTAACAGAGTTAGGTAAACAGGAAGAGGCAAATGCTGGTAAGCTATTAAAGAAAGAAGGTTTTTCTTTTGATAAAGCCTATACGTCGTATCTAAAAAGAGCCGTAAAGACATTAAATATTGTATTAGATGAGATGGACTTGGATTGGATCCCAGTTGAGAAAACATGGCGTCTAAACGAAAAGTCCTATGGTATGTTGCAAGGCTTAAACAAAGCTGAGACTGCTGAAAAGTATGGTGAAGACCAAGTGTTGATTTGGCGCAGGAGTTATGATGTACCCCCCGCAGCACTTGATGAGAACGATGAGCGTTCGCCACTCATGGACAAAAGATACTCAAAGGTGGACAAAAAAGATTTGCCTTTAACTGAATCCTTAAAAGATACAGTTGAACGTATCCTTCCATATTGGGAGAATGAGATATTGATGAGTTTAAAGGATAACAACCAAATCATTGTGTCTGCTCATGGGAACAGCTTGCGTGGGATTGTGATGCATTTAAAAAACATCTCTGAGAAGGATATTTTAAAATTAAACATCCCGACTGGAATCCCATATGTATTTGAATTTGATGATAATTTGAATGTAGTTAAAGACTACTTCTTGGGTGATCCAGATGAGATTAAGAAAATGATGGATTCAGTTGCGAATCAAGCAAAGAAATAAGCTATACATAAGTAAATTATTAGTTTAATAATTCCAAAAAGAGCTCACAATGAACTCCTTTTTTTTGATATAATTATCGATGGGAAGATTTTTTATAAATAGATGTTCATATTTACTTCAGCATGCAGGATTACAAAATTATGTCAACACTTTATTTATAATCAAATTTCATTCCGCTTCAAATTATAAAATATAAGATCAAAAACAGGTCATCTACTATTCTGTTTTCCATCTGTTTTATTGAATAACATGGGACATGTTACTCCAGTTTTTTCAGAAAATATACAGTTTAGAGACTCAAATTCCAGTTCGATCCCTCACGCTTTAAATTAGATATGTGAAACATTCCCTTTTTAGCGCTATAAGTGCAAAACTGACCTCTATTTTGATCAATTTCAAAAGAAGATTTATTAAATAGTAATCTCAACACCTATTTTTTTGATGGAAATGGAATAACTGGTGTTCGTGAATTGATTTTTCTTAGAGTAAAAAGTATCAAATATAAACCTACGAATCATTGTACTCTTTACGAATTAGTATCAATACTGCTGTCCAAATACTTTCAGTAGCAACACTTTGATCAAAGATTTGAAACTATTAATTTTCAACCATTACCAGGGAACATTACAAACAACAAAAGGATCCAATAAGGATCCTTTTGTTGTTTGTAATATTTAAAGCATCGTTGCTCTTATTCACTTACACGTACTTCTCAATTTTATCAACGAAAACTTTTTTTGAACCTGCACCTACAACTTTATCTACAATTTCGCCATCTTTGATAAATATTGTGGTTGGTATGTTACGAATTCCATATTTAGAAGTTGCGTCATCGTTATTATCAACATCAACTTTCCCAATGACTGCATTTTCTTTATATTCTTCAGCCAATTGGTCAATGATTGGTCCTACCATTTTACATGGTCCACACCATTCTGCCCAAAAGTCGATAACAACAAGTTTATCTGTTTTCAGAACATTTTCTAAAGTCGCATCTGTTATTTCAAGAGCCATAATAATACTGTTTTAATTGTTTATGAAAATATTTTTTTGATTTTAATTTACTTTAAATTTAATAGCCTCATTGCTCTTCAAGTAGTCAACTAAAGAACGAGTAACCGTTATTTTTGTATTACGTGCAAAGAGGTCAATATTTAAATGAGATTCTGTGCCATTAATTTGGAAATATAACAATGTATTACCTGAATTGTTTTTTAACAATGCTGATAAGTCTTCGACGGATTCATCAGTCAATTCAATCAATGGCAGTTGTATTGTAAGCTTTTCTAACAAACTATCCTTTACGTCTGAAAGCAGCTGAATTGAACTTATTTTTAGTTCGAATTGCGTGTCAGAATAGCGTCTTTGTTGTACTCTGCCACGAATAAATAACGATATACCAGGACGAGCAAACTTTCCAAAGTTGATACTGTCATCTCCAAATAAGGCGATTTCGTGACTCCCGTTATAATCCTCTACTTTAAATATGGTGAAAGGCGAACCATGTTTTGTTTGCCCCTCTCTGAATGTACTCACCATACCTCCAAATGTAACTTCTCTTCCATTCATTTTATCTAAATCTCCTAAATCGGAAGTAGAGGTATTACATACGTATCTTAATATCAACTCATAATCATCCAATGGATGAGATGATAGATAAATCCCAATTAATTCACGCTCTTTGTTTAGTCTTTCTAAATCTGTCCAAGGCTGAGCCACAGGGACATCTGGCCGTGATATTTGCATTGAGAAGTCATCGCCAAACAATGAATTCATTGATAGATTCTGATCGGCTTGAAACTTTGTTCCATAACGAATGAGGGTATCAATAAATGGCTCTTCCCTATCATTAGTTGCAAAAAACTGCTCACGACTAACTCCTGGCAATGAATCAAATGCGCCTGCAAGAGCCATCGACTCTATGCTTTTTTTATTACAAGAAGAGAGTGGAATTCGCTCTACAAAGTTGAATATATCCGAGAATTGTCCATTTGCTTCTCGTTCTTCAATGATGCTTTTCACTGCACCATTCCCTACTCCTTTGATAGCTGCCAAACCAAATCTCAGGTCTTTTTCTTTATTTACAGAAAATTTGAAAAAAGATTCATTGACATCAGGACTTAATACATTCATGCCCATGGCACGACATTCATCCATGAATTTCGTAATCTCGGTTATGTTATTCAGATTGTTGGATAATACTGCAGCCATATACTCTGATGGGAAGTTGGCTTTTAGATAGGCAGTTTGATAGGCTATCCAAGAATAGCAAGTGGCGTGCGATTTATTGAACGCATATGAAGCAAACCTTTCCCAGTCTGCCCATATTTTTAGAAGTACCTTCTCATTGTGTCCATTCTTGCGTCCTCCTGCCAAGAATTTCTCTTTCAGAGGATTCATCTCCTCTATCTTCTTTTTACCCATTGCTTTTCGCAACTCATCGGATTGACCACGGGTGAAATCTGCCAGTAAACGTGACA
>DATERO010000324.1:0-2899 GCA_035271465.1 Dysgonamonadaceae bacterium
TTCATATCCTTTTAGTCCTACTCTTTCCAATACTTCCATTCCTCTTTCATATCGAGCTTCTTTAGAGTCACCTCTAAGTTCAAGTCCAAATGTTGCATTGTCAAGTATTGTTCGGTGTGGAAGCAATCCAAAGTTTTGAAAAACCATACTCATCTCGTTACGACGAGTATTCATTAACTCTTTATTTCCTGCTCGTGTAATGTTGTGGTCTTTAAAGAAAACTTTACCAGCAGTGGGCTCATTCAGTCTATTCAAACATCTTATCAGGGTGGACTTGCCACTACCTGAAAGTCCCATTACCACGAAAATTTCTCCTTCATACACTTCAAAGTTAGCTTTGTTTATACCAACCGTGCATTTTGTTTTGCGGAGAATCTCTTCTTTAGAGACTCCTTTATTAAGCATTGCAAGCGCTTCTTTTTTTCTTTTCCCAAAAATGAGGGTAAGATCTTCAACTCGCAATTTTATATTTTTATTTTCTTCACTCGCCATGTAATTATTTTTTAAAAGTAATAACCCAAATTGATATTCAATCGGCCATTCCAATCAGCATCTTCAATACCAGAACCTAACCCTTTGCCAAAGTCATCGGTAAACCAAGGTTGGTTTTTACCCATTGCATAATCGAAATAAGCATAGATAGGGCCTGCTGTAACCATAACACCTGGAATTAGGTGGTGTGTATCATAAAAATTTCCGTTTGATTTATCAACATACGAATAGTCTACATAGGGTTGTATATTTGAGATAGGACCCCAGCTTACTGGAATACCATACGCCAGACTTACTGCATATATATTGGCTTTTGATGCAACACCACCGGTGTATTTTGTTCCATCACTAGTTTCTCCACCAGCATAGTCATATCCATATGCACCCATTTGCACAACGTCTAATTTGTTGCCCATATCATCTTTAGCTTTATAGTTATAATTTACATATTCAGCTTTCAGGTTAAAACCAGCAAAACCACCCACTAAGTGTGCTGCAAAAGCAGTTGATGTTTCAGATTTATCTAGCACTTCGTTGTATATACCACCAACTTGTCCTGATACTCCTATTTCCCAGTCTGGTGTAAATCTCCATGATACACGCGCATTAAATTGGTCAAGCTCTGATATTGTGGCTTTTGAGCTTACAAAATCGCCATTTGTATCAACATAAGAACCCACTCCTGGAACGATATCATATGAATATCTTGATGCAAGGCCTGATCCTCCTGAACCTTTAGGCTCAGCTTGACGATAGTAGGCCAATGCAATATCAATATCTTCAGTTGGTGTAATGTCAAATTTTATACCCATGTCATAATCATCTTCCAATCCTACATAATAGGGAGCTTGAAAGAAGTATGAGTGAGATGCAAACCCTTGTACACCAAATGGTACTTGCGATACACCTAACTTAGTATAAACTATATCCGAGAATTTATATCCAAACCAACCGTGATGTATGAAATGATACTCACCTGAAGGGTAGAACCTGTATTCAAAGCTGAAATCGATGTCAGAAATCGATCCATCCATGTTTAGACGCCAAGTATCGAAAGCAACTTCAGCTTTAGAGCTACCTTCGTAGTTTTTCTTTATCATGTTGTAACGCAATGCGCCACCAAATTTGATTCCATCTTTTGTTTCACTTTCTTGTGCATTTGTTAAAAATGGAAAAAACAATAATGCTACAATAAAAAACTTTAGTTTTAGTTTTTGATACATGTTTAAATTTAAATTTTAATGATCACTTTATATTATGTACAAAATTCAATACGTTGATTACTTTCCTTAATATGAGGTGATTGGAGGGAGACTTATCAAATAGTCTATCGCAGAATCTGTGCAAATGCCACAGGGATTAAGAAGCTTAAAAAAAATACGAAGCTACAAAGGTAATGTTTTTTAAACACCTATCAAAACATATAACTGATTGATTGTGATTTAGAAGCAGTAGGGGGGTATGGTTATTGTGATTTTTATTTGCTGCTAAAGCAGTGTCAAATAGGACTTTGACACCGGGTAAAAGTATTTAAAATTAGCAGATAAATATATGGGAAATAATAAAGAGAAAAATCTCGTAGAGGGTAGGAGAGAGTGGGTTTGAAATAACAAAACAGTTTAATTATCCACTCATTTCATTTTATATGTGTTAAACAGGTGTTACTATTTGCAACCCCACCAATGATATAATCAAAGTGGAAAGGAAAACCATTCGCCAAACTGTTACTGGTTCGGCAAAAATAAAAATGCCAAACACAACGCTACAAACAGCACCAATACCTGCCCACACTGCATAGGCAGTACCTACAGGGATTGGTCGTGCACCACCCATTGATCTATAGAGCAGATACATACTTATGCTTACACAGATTGCAAATGACGCAAGCCACATCCATTTCTCTTTGCCTAAAGAATCTTGTGCTTTGCCTAAACTTATTGCAAATCCAGCTTCAAACACGCCACCAATTATAAGAAGAATCCAATTTAAACTCATGTATAGTTATTCAGTTTTTAAAAAGTTGTTCAATTACTCAAACCTGATTGATCTTGCAGGAGATATTTTCGCTATCAGGTAAGATGGTCCAATCATCATTAGCAAAGATACCAACAGTGTGCCAATATTAATGACTAATATAATCAAAGGGTTTATATCTACTGGAACATAGGCTGTATAGTATACTTCAGGATTGAGCTTTATAATATGCAAATATTTTTGTGCAAAACAAAGTGTTAATGCAATTATGTTTCCCCAGAATAATCCTTTTAGGATAAGGAATGAGGAAAGGTAAAGAAATATTTTCCGTATGTTAAAATCGCGCGTTCCCACCGCTTTCAAAATACCAATCATATTGGTACGTTCCAAAATGATGATCAAAAGACCCGAAATCATTGTAAAGCCTGAAACA